>JAGHGS010000098.1 GCA_017888105.1 Bacilli bacterium | reverse complement strand
AAATCTGCTTAGTAAAACTCATTTTATATGACATAAACAAAATACAGTAAAAAAATCATCATAAACCCTTATAAACAAAGGTTAAAATGATGATTTTTTAATTGTCAAACTACAAAACTCGGGAGTGGAAAATAGCATTCGTTGAAATAACGAATGTTTTTAAATGAAAGAAAACATCTTTTTTTTTAAATTTAAACATGTTATAATAATTCTATAATAGGTAGGTTGATGATATGATATTTGGAAAAATTTTATATATTAGTGATAATATAGCCCATGTAGAAAATATAAGTAAAGACACAATTACAGCAGATTTAATGAATATTCATGTAATATTTGAAGATAAAGACCAAAGAATACTTGGAGAAGTGATTGAATTAAATGATGAAGAAATAAAAATTCGCTTTTTAGGAGAATACGTTGGTACAAGATATATTAATGGTGTAATTAGAAAACCACTTTTATCTAGTACACTTAGAATTATTAATAGTGAAGAACTCTTAGAACTAGTAGGAACTCTTAGTAATAAAAGTTTCATTTTAGGAGATAGTGCCACTTACAAAGGATTTCAAATTTGTCCCAATATTAATGATTTATTTTCCAATCATTTAGCAATCTTTGGTAATTCTGGTTCAGGTAAATCTTGTGGTGTATCAAGAATCATTCAAAATATATTTAACAATCCTAAAACAATCACTTATAATGCAAACATGTTCTTTTTTGATGCCTATGGTGAATATAAAAATGCTTTTGGATCTTTAAATAAAATTAATCCAAGCTACAATTATAAATTTATAACGACAAACCCAACGGAACCAACCGATTATTTACTTAAAATACCGGTTAATTTATTAACACTGGATGATATAGCTTTATTATTACAAGCAAATTCTCATTCACAATTGCCAATCCTAGAAAGAAGCATTAAATATGCTAAAATATTTTCAAGTAATTCAGAAGAAGTAACCAAATATAAAAATCATTTAATTGCGAAAGCTTTAATAGCAATTCTTTTTAGTAATGCAACTACAAGCTATAAGAAAAACGAAATATTTAAAGTAATCGAAGTATGTCATACCAAAGAATTTAATTTTGATTCTGTAATACCCGGACTTGGATATACAAGAAGTTTTAGTGAATGTTTTGAAATTGATTCCAATGGAAACTTTGGAGAATCAGTCTTAATTACAGAATATATTTTAAAACATATCGATGAATCAATTACCGAAATGCCAATCCCAGAAAAAGCATTTTATACTCTAAAAGATTTAGCGAATGCCCTAGAATTCACCTTAATTAGTGAAGGATTCCAAGGAAATCAAGCAATGTATAATGAAGCAATGATCTTGCAAGTAAGACTAAACACCATTATTGGTGGAGGAGTTAATAATTATTTTGATGGGTCAAAATACACTAGCACAGAAGAATTTGTAAGTGAATTATGTAGGAAAGAAAATGCAAGAGCCCAAATCGTCAACATCAACTTAGAAGATATTGATGATGCATATGCTAAAGTTATTGTAAAAATTATTTCAAAACTATTATTTGATTATGCCAAAGGTTTAACAAATCGTGCTAGTATTCCTTTCCATTTATTCTTAGAAGAAGCCCATAGATACATCCAACAAGATACTGATACATTCTTACTTGGATATAATATCTTTGATCGAATTGCCAAAGAAGGACGTAAATATGGTGTAATTCTTGATATCATTTCTCAAAGACCAGTAGAAATAAGCGATACCGTAATAGCACAATGTTCTAACTTTTTAATATTTAAAATGACTCACCCAAAGGATATTAAATATATTGAAGAAATGCTTCCAAATATTAGTAGCGATGTCATTGAAAAAATGAAAGTATTACAACCTGGAAACTGTGTTGCCTTTGGTTCAGCCTTTAAAATTCCAATGATTTGTAAACTAGAAATGCCAGATCCAATGCCATATTCAACAAACTGTAATGTATCTGCATGTTGGGAAGAAGAACCATCTTCTGCACCAAGAATTTCTCCAGAACCAGTCGCTAATAATTATGTAACAGAAGGAGTACCAACAAGCAATTTAGAAGAACAAATGAATCCAGAAGATAAGGAAAATATAAATGATACTTCTTCCAATATAAAAAATACTTTAAACCAAAAGGAAGAAGAAGAATTTAATCCGATGGCAGGAATGGGGGATATCTCGAAATTTGGTTAAGACTAGATAACTAGTCTTTTTCTATGAATGAGAAAAAACAAATGAAAATAGAAAAATTAACGGATTATATAAATAATCCAGAAAAATTAAATAAAATAGTTCGTGAAATTTATGAATTTACTTCACATTTAAGCAAGTATTATCCCAATTATAAAAATTGGTTTTACAATAAACAAATAAAAGAAAGTTTAATACAAAAAAGGGAAATACTCTTTATAAAAGACAAGCAAAAAATAATCGCTTGCCTATCCTTAAAAAAAGAACCAGAAAAAAAGATATGTACCATTTATGTAGATAAAGAATATCAAAATAAAGGAATTGGAACAGCTTTATTAGAAAAAAGCTTTTCTCTATTACAAACAAGAAAACCCATATTTAGTTGTAACCAAAACGTTTTGCCGGCATTCCAAAAAATAATTCTTAAATATCACTGGAAATTAGAAGAAGTAGTTAAAAATTATAATAAAAAAGATAATGAATATTGTTATAATGGTAAAATATCAAAAGAAACATCAAATACTTTGACATCGAAATTATGAATAAAGCAAATATGTTATATCAGAAATACAAGAATAATAAATTACCTAAAAATATAAAAGATAGATGTTGTAAATTAGATGAAGCTTGTTTAAAATATAATTCAATACTAGTGTAAAAAAGTGTATAAGTGACTGAATTACATCCGAAGTTCCCGCTAGTTAATGAAAAAGACAATTTCGTGATTTAATTCCCATAAAATAAGCCAAAAAAGCAAATAATATATATCATTTT
>JAGHGS010000097.1 GCA_017888105.1 Bacilli bacterium | reverse complement strand
TTATTATTTCTTCTAACACTTTTGATTTTCTTGCCATTTTTCATCATTCCTTTGTTATCATTTTAACAAAAAAATGACACTTTTTATACTCTTTGTGTCATTTTTGCGATTTTATGAATTTATCCTGAGCAACTGATAAAGTTGTTTTTTCTTTTATTAAAATATGTTAAAATAATGTTAAGATAGTTATGATGAATAAAAAATATGATTATTTAATTGTTGGTTCTGGTTTGTATGGCTCTGTACTTGCCCATGAACTTACCAATAAAGATAAAAGTGTGCTAGTTTTAGAAAAAAGAAATCATGTAGGAGGAAATATTTATACCGAAAACATAAATGGTATTAATGTTCATAAGTATGGTGCCCATATATTTCATACTTCAAACGAAAAAATATGGAAATTTATAAACCAGTTTGCAAAATTTAACAATTTTATTAATTCCCCAATTGCCAATTTTAATGGAGAACTTTATAATTTACCATTTAATATGAATACTTTTACGAAACTTTGGAGTGATGTAATAACACCAGATGATGCGATAAAACGAATTGAAAAAGAAAAAAAACGTATATTTTGGTGGACGTTTAGGTTTATATAAATATTATGATATGGATAAAATTATAGAGCAAGCCTTAGAATTTGCCCAAAAAATAGAAACTTATTAGCCTTATTTTTGAAATGTAAACTATAGTTGCGTTATTTCAAAGTCCTCTTGGTAGAGTGCAACCAACGGTTTTGTTAAAATTTATGTCGAGGTGAGAAAAATGAATATAGGTGAAAAAATCTATAATTTAAGAAAAAAGAAAAATATGAGTCAAGAAGAATTAGCAAGTGTGCTCAATGTTTCAAGACAAACGATTTCAAAATGGGAAACAGGGGAGTCAAATCCAGATATTGATAAAATTGTTCCATTATGTAACTTTTTTGAAATATCAACGGATGAATTTTTAAAAGATCGAGATATTGTTTATGAAAAAAATCTAACCAAAGAAAAGAAAAAAAATAAAGCTTTAACATTTTCTTTATGTTTAATTATTTTTGGAGTTATGATGATTTTAGTCATATTATTAGAGGAAACCGAAATAAGTGAAGGAATTATTGGTGCAATTATTATGTTTGGAATCACTCTAATAGGAGTATTACTAATTTATTATTTTATGTCGAATCAAGTGGAAAAGAAAAAAGATAGACAAGGAAATATAATGAATAAAATTATTTTTTTAGGAACGACGATTATATATATTTTAATAAGTTTTATTTGGCATGCTTGGGCATATTCTTGGATTATTTTTATAATTGGTTTTTTACTCATGCAAATAGCTAAATTAATTAGAATGTTAGGAGATGATAAATTTGAAAAATAAGAAAATAATGATAAGTATCATAATATTAAGTATTATAATTATTGCTTTAATTGGGGTAATTATTTTTGGAGTCATGAAGGGTGGAACTTTTTCTTTTCTAGAAAAAACAACTACTTTATATAATGAAGAATTTAGTGATATTACGAGTATTTCTGTAAATGTAAAAAGTTATGATGTAAAAATAAAAGAAACAAACAAAGATAGTATAGAAGTAGAAATTACGGGAAGTAGTAAAAATAAAGATAAGATAAAAGTAGAGCAAACAGAAAACAGTTTAGAGATAAACCAAGAAGAATCTATTATTTGTATTGGCTTATGTTTATATGATGAGGCAATTACAATCTATGTTCCAGCTGATTACAACATAGAATATGATCATACATCTTCATCAGGATCATTAGAAGTAGAGGGCGTATTAACAACGGGAAATATCAAAACAACAAGTGGTGATATCACTTTAAAAGGGTTAGAAAATGGTGAAGTAAATTCCACAAGTGGAAATATAAAAATAGACAATGCCCAAGAATTAAATGTAAATTCTACGAGTGGTGATATTATAGTTGGTAAAGTAAATGATATCACTTTAAGTGCTACAAGTGGTGATGTTGAAATTGAAGAAATCACAAATAAAATAAGCGGAAATACCACAAGTGGTGAAATAAAAATCAACAAACTAGCAATCAAAGAAGATTCAAATCTAGAAGCAAGAAGTGGCGATATTAATATTGGGTTAGAAAATAAAGTATTTATTGATGCAAAAACAAATAGTGGTGATATAGATATTGACAATTCAAATACTAATCCTATTTTAACAATTACTACAACAAGTGGTGATATTACCGCAAAATAACAAAATTGTAATATTACAAAAGTACTAGATAATTGAACAATAAAAAAATATATGATAAAATAATTCTGTGATTGGGGTAGTAGTATGTTTAGCAGAAAAATGTTAAAAAAGCAGGGAAAAAGTGCATTTTATCGAAATTGGAAATCTTGTATAATCATATGTTTTATTTACACAATATTAGTTGGTGGCACAATTATATCTATAAATAAGGAATTAGATTTTGATTATCGAGATAATATCGAAAATATCAATATCAATAATATTGATGCCGATACCAATTCAGATATTGTAAATGAATTTTTAAATGGTTTAAATGGAGAACAAAAAGAAGAACCAGAGTTTTTTCAAAACGCTACTCGTGGCGTTTTAGGATCTTTAGTAAATAATG
>JAGHGS010000096.1 GCA_017888105.1 Bacilli bacterium | reverse complement strand
TCTTTAATGTTATTAATGTAGGTCGTTGTAAATTAATTGATTTAATTTATGCAAATAAGAAAAATGAAGAAGTAAAAATGAAGAATCCTGTTGTATGTACGATAGTGTTTATTATTTCAGTGTGTGCTTTAGGCTATGCTTATTATTTGGTTACTGCTGGAGTGGATACTTTAACAGGTGCAAATGATATTTTTATTCCGATTATTCTCGGTTGTGTATCTACTTTCTTTATTTTCTGGTCTTTATCTGGATTAATATTAAAGATCGTTATGAGTTTTAAAAATCTTTATTATAAAGGACTTAATAGTTTTGTGTTAAGACAAATTAGTAGTAAAGTAAATACGATGGTGTTTTCAATGACTGTTATTTGTTTAATGCTTTTTGTAACGATTTGTGTATTCTCTAGTTCTTTATCTATCAAAAATTCTATGACGGCTAATTTAGTAGAACTCGCTCCAGTTGATGTAGAATTATCAAAAACAAGAAATATTAGTGAAGATTATGCATATCAAACTGGTTATAGTGAAGTTTTACGTCAAGATTCTTACCGTAGTTTAGAAGAAAGTTTAGAGTTAGTAGATTTTGATGTTAATGATTATTTTAAAGATATTACAATTGTTTATACTTATGTGAGTGATGATTTTACTTTTGAAGATACTTTAGGTAGTGCAGCATCTACTATTAAAAGTAAATATCCTGTTTATACTTATCATGCTCCAGAAGAAATTATGAAATTATCGGATTATAATAAAGTAGCAAGACTTTATGGAAATACTGAATATACATTAAATAGCAATGAATATATGATTATTGCGGATTTTGATAGTGCGATAGAAATGCGGAATGTTGCTTTAAAAACGAATCCTTCAATTAATATTTTTGGAGTTACATTGATGCCAAAATATGATGAGTGTCAAGATGGATTTGTTCGTATATCTAATAACCATATTAATACTGGTATTATTATTGTTCCAGATGATGTAGTTGATGAGTCCTATTTAGAAAGAGAAATACTACTTGCTAATTATAAGGCAGATACTGATGAGGGTAAACAAGCAATTGAAGATATTTTGATTGCTATTGAAAATCATCCAAATAGTGGTAATATTTCAATAAATGCTAGTACAAAAATTAGTATTTATGAAGCTAGTGTAGGATTAGGTGCAATGGTAACATTCATTGGTTTATATCTTGGTATTATATTCCTTATTTCTAGTGCAGCTATCCTTGCTTTAAAAGAATTATCTGAAAGTACTGATAATAAAGAAAGATATGCTATGCTTAGAAAGATTGGTACTGATGAGAAAATGATTAACCGAGCATTATTTAAACAAATTGCGATCTTCTTCAGTGTTCCTTTAATTCTGGCTATTATTCACTCAATATTTGGATTAGAATTTTGTAGATATATTTTAATGACTTTTGGTGATGAGGAAATGACTAGATCAATTACAATGACTGCAGTATTCTTAATTATTATTTATGGTGGATATTTCCTTATTACTTATTATTGTAGTAAGAATATTATTAAAGATAAATAGAAGCAAGTCTTAAAAAAGATTTGCTTTTTTCATTTATTAAAATGTCCAATTTTGTCGAACTTTTGTTCTCGAATTTTGTCTTGGTTTATAGTACACTAATGGTGTTATTCAATTTGGTAAAGTGCCTGCTTTCTTTTTATGAGTAGTAATGTCTACTTGGATTTTATTCAGGGGGTTTTATGAAAGTAGGAGGGATGTAAATGAGTGATATGACCTTATTACTTGTTATAATAATCTTGCTTATCTCTAGAGATAGCAACGAAAAAAGACGCTGATGTAGCGCCTCGACAAAAAATCGCAGGTGCTATCCAATTGGATAACACTTACATATTAAATATAGCATAATTCAAAAAAATTAACAAGTAAAAATTGTAAAAAATTTACGAGTAAGGAAGGGTGGTTTTAATGAAAGATAGTAAATTAGCAACAATATCAAATTTATTTGAAGGGATTGAGATTCGAAGCATTTGGGATTCTGAGAAAGAAGAATATTACTTTAGTGTAGTAGATGTAGTGAAAGCATTGACGGATAGTTCAAATCCTAGAAATTATTGGAATATGTTAAAGAAAAGAATGACTGAAGAAGAGAAAAGTGAACTGTCCACAAAATGTGTACGGTTGAAGATGAAAGCATCTGATGGAAAGTTCAGAGGGACGGATACACTTGATACGAAAGGAATCTTTAGACTTATTGAGTCCATTCCTAGTCCTAAAGCTGAGCCTTTTAAAGTTTGGTTAGCAAATTTAGGTAGTGAAAGAGTTGATGAAGTATTTGATCCAGAGAAGGCAGTTAAAAGAGCAGTTCATTATTATAAGATGCGTGGGTATGATGATGAGTGGATTAAACTTAGACTAGCAGGAATTGTTGATCGAAATAAACTTACGGATGTTTGGATGGATAGTGGTATTCATGAAGATTATGAATTTGGTATCCTTACTAATGAAATTTATCAAGGTTGGTCGGGAATGAAAGCAAGTGAATACAAAGAATTTAAAGGAATTAGAAAAGAGTCACTTCGTGATAATATGTCAGATTTAGAAATACTTCTTACTGATATTGGAGAAGTAACTACAAGAGAACTTGCCAAAGAACATAAACCTTATGGCTTGGAAGATAATAAGAAAATTGCGGCCTCTGGTGGGGAAATAGCTAATATTACCAGAAAAGAAATAGAAAGTAGACTTGGTAAGTCAGTGGTAAATAACGAAAATAAACTTAGTTATCGATATAAAGATGAAAATAAAAAACTTCGAAATAAATAGAAATTAATCTTTATTCATGCACTCTTTTTTGATACAATTATTTTAGTGATAGTTATGGTAAAAGAAAT
>JAGHGS010000095.1 GCA_017888105.1 Bacilli bacterium | reverse complement strand
TCTTATTTCCTCTAACTTTTTACTTCTTTTACTCATCTTTTTATCCTTCTAAAACTATTTTACCACATAAAAACACATAAGTTGCAAAAACTCATGCGTTTATCCTGCTAATTTGCTGCTTTAACCTTATTTTATTATAGATTCTAAACCTAACTGAATCATATCATTTAATTTGGTTTGTCTATCTTCTGGTGTTAAGACTGTTTTAGAAAACTTAGAGTCTGCTACTGTCATGAGTGCCGTTGCTTCGATATTCATTGTATTTGCTACATGACATACTCCAAAAGCTTCCATTTCTTCACCTAGAATTTCGTATTCACTAGGAATTCGGTTTAAAACTCTTTCATAATCAATGTATGGTCCATAAACATCCATTGTTGTTGTCATTCCATAATGAATATTCATATTTTGTTCTTTGGCTGTTTCTAATATTGTTTTATTTAAAGATTCGCTTGCATCTACGACATTACCAACATAATTGTCATAAGTATATGCAAAATTTGATTCGGAATAAATATTCTTTGTAAGAATGACATCCCCTACTTCGGCCTTTTCACTTACTGCTCCACAAGTACCGATTCGAATTATTTTTTTTACGTGGAAAAAGTGAATAAGTTCAAAAACGTAAATACTTGCACTAGGCATTCCCATTCCATGAGCCATAACTGTTATTTTTGTACCTTTATATTCTCCCGTATATCCAGACATATTACGAATATTTGTAACTAATCTCGCATTTTCTAAGAAATTGTCTGCTATATATTTGGCCCTTAAAGGATCTCCTGGCATTAATACTAATTCGGCTATATCTGCATTTGCTTCAATATGAATTGGGTTTTCTCCAATAAACATTTCCATCACCTATTATAATCATACCACAAATTTAAATAACTATTAATAAGTAATTTTAAATGTTGACACTTCTTTGTAATATTAATTTATCTTCTCTCAGATTACTTCGATATTCTGCATTATTTAATTCTTCTAAATAAGTACTAAAATATGCCCCTTTATTTGTTTCTAATAATTCATAAAAGTTCTTTTTAATCCTCTCACTTATTTGTAATTTTGGTATTAATTGCCATAAAAGTTGGGGATCATTCTCATAAATTTTTAGAAAATTAACGTTATATAAATAACTAAAATAAATTAAATATGTTCTTAATTTTAAATCATTTTCTTTCATAGTTATTATTTTATTTGCTACAGGAACTATTACGTGCATTTCTTCTGTTAGATAAATGTCTTCTAAATCTAGTGTTGATAAAGTTAATCCTTCTCGATTTAAAGAGATAATGTCTTCATCTAAATAAAGGATATGAAGTAATTTTATTTGTGTTTTTAAAAGTCTTTTTTCTTCCACAAATCTTTTTAAAGTAATTCCTTCTTCTATTCGTTTTTCTCTTGTTATTGTTTGGACTGGTATCATTAAAAAACCTCTCTTTCTTATAAGAGAAGTTTATGATCTTTTTTATTTATTTATGCAATAATTCACTTTCTATTTTCATTAAGCGATTATATTTGGCTATCCGTTCCCCTCTAGACATTGAACCAGTTTTAATAAAAGGAATGGATAAGCCTACTGCAAAATCAGCAATAAAAGTATCTTCTGTTTCTCCACTCCGATGAGATATAATCATTTTATAATTATTTTTACGGGCAAGAAGAATTGTTTTAATCATTTCAGTTACAGTACCAATTTGATTTGCTTTTAAAAGAATGGCATTTCCAGCTTTTAATTCAATTCCCTTTTCTAAATATTTTGCGTTAGTAACAAAGTAATCATCTCCTACTAACATGATTTTTTCGCCAATAAATTTTGTTAAAACAGCTAATGATTCAAAATCGTTTTCCTCAAACGGATCTTCAATACTAATAATTGGATATTTATTCACTAAAGCAATATAATATTTAATTAGTTCATCACTTGTTAAATTTCTTTTATCTATTTTATATGTATTGGTTTTTTTATCATAAAGTTCACTAGCTGCTACATCAAGAGCAATAAATACATCAACTCCCGGTATATATCCACTTTTTTCGATTGCTTCCATAATTAAATCTAGTGCTAAATTATTATATTCTAAATTAGGGGCAAAACCACCTTCATCTCCAACTGATGTAGCAAGACCTTGATTTTTTAAAATTGTTTTTAATGTATGAAATATTTCACTAGAAACTCTTATGCGACTAGCCATTCCTTTTACAGTTGGGACAATCATAAATTCTTGAATATCTAGGTTATTATCGGCATGTGCTCCACCATTCATAATGTTTACCATAGGTATCGGCATGCTTACTCTACCACTTGATAAATAAGCATATAATTCTTTATTCTCTAACATAGCAGATGCTTTAATACTTGCTAGGGATACCGCTAAGGTAGCATTGGCACCTAGATTGCTTTTATTTTCTGTACCATCTAGACTAATTAATAATTTATCAATCATGACTTGTTCTAATTCTTTTCCTACTAAGTTTTCTTTAATAATTGTATTAATATTATTCACTGCTTTTAAAACACCTTTGCCATGAAATCTCTCATCATTATCCCTAAGTTCTAGTGCTTCTTTCGAACCCGTGGATGCTCCTGATGGTACGGATGCTGTTGCGATAATCCCATTATCTAAATAGATACTTGCTTCTACGGTTGGATTTCCCCTACTATCTAATATTTCTCTTCCTATTAAATTAGTAATTTTTGCCATTTAAACTTCACCTACTTATTTATAAGTATACCAAATCAAAGGCTTTCTTATCAATCTTTTTACATTATTCGTGATTATTTTTTGACTTAACTTTACTATTTTGTTACAATTTAGATATGGTGAATTGAATGGATAAGATAAATTATATACAAATTAATACAAATGATATGTTTGATAATATTAAATATTTGAAAGAACATTATCAATTTTCTTATTATATTTTTGATGTTAGTAATAATGCTTTTCATCACGGAATGTATTTGATTAAATATTTTGATCAGCAAATTGATTATTTATATGTTCATAGTTTAGAGGATTTGTTATTAATACGCAAATATAATCAAAATATTTCGGTTATATATCATGGTAATATTAATCAAGATAATATTTTTGATTTAATTATAAATAATGCAATCATCGTTATTTCAAATATTGATACCCTTAAAATGATTAAAGAAGCTAATATTAAAGATACTTTAAATTTTCTTTTCTTGGTTGATCCTACTGGATTTTATGGAATTAGTAATAAACAAGATATTTTAGATTATTTGGAATGGAATGATAAATATCTTCACTTAGTTGGAGTTATGGCTAATTTTGAAGAAAAGAATTATGAAAATTTTAAATATATTATTAGGCCAATTCAATCTTCAAAACTTATGATTTTCAATAATGAGGAAAAGAAAGAAAAGATTCAAGGGTCAAATGCTATTATTCTTGATTCTTCTATTTATGGAATTAATGGAACTAAAAAGAAATTGTTTCAAAAAAGTGAGAATACTTTTAAGCAAATATTTTGTTTTTATTCTAAAATAACGGATTTAAAAGAAGTAATTCATAACAAAAAAACAAGTTATATTGCTATTGTCCCTTTTGGGTATCATCATGGAATGAATGATCGTATTAAAAGCGTATTTATTCATAATAAACTTTATTCTGTTTTGAAAATATATAATGAATTTATGTATATTGAGGGTGATGAATTTCTAAAAAAGGATATGAAAGTAGAAATAACTTCGAAACAAAATCCTTTGGAAAATTACTTTAAAGATCAAACTTTAACCTACTTTTCTTTCTTTAATTCGAACCATCCTATTGTTTTTGATGATTATATTTTAGAAAAAATGTTAATTTATTAAAAAAAGATGTCAAAAGTTATTGACATCTTTCTTTATTAATGTTATATTAAATTACGTCAATGGACATGGGCGCTTAGCTCAGTTGGTTAGAGCACCTGCCTTACAAGCAGGGGGTCATAGGTTCGAGTCCTATAGCGCCCACCATTGTTTTTTTTGCCGACATAGCGTAACTGGCAGCGCAACTGACTTGTGGG
>JAGHGS010000094.1 GCA_017888105.1 Bacilli bacterium | reverse complement strand
TTCTTACTTTTTAACACACTTTTTAACTTTGACACTTCGACTCAACTCCTATTAAGATAATCATAGCAGAGAATATACTTTTAGTCAATTTGATTTTAAAAAAACTCTTACTATATCTTATTCATATAGTAAGAGTTATTATAATAACGAAGCAAAAATTCGTAAAAAATAGTCTAATAGTCTTTGAAGAACTAACTTTTTTCCTGTTATTTCATTTATATAAACGGATTTTTCAAGTGTATTTAGAAAATCTTTTTTCAAGCTTTCGATAACAGAGTGATGAAAAAAATAAACATTGTCTTCAAAGTGGTGAATTAGACTACGATAATCTAAATTCGAAGTACCAATAACCGCTTCTATATCATCGCTAAAATAAGCTTTTGTATGCATAAATCCTGGTTTATATTCGTAAATTTTAATTCCAAATTTCATTAAAAGAGAACAATAACTTTTTGTAATCTTAAAAATTAATTTTTTATCTGGTATATGTGGGATGATTATTCGAATGTCTATCCCTTTTTGTGATGCATCTTTTAAAGCATTTATCAATTCATTATCTATCATTATATAGGGAGTAGTTATATAGATATATTTTTGGGCATGATTGATTAAATTTATAATCATTGTTTTAGTAACTCGTTTTTGATAAAGAGGTGTAGGTCCATCTCCAAAAGGAATCATATATCCCTCTTTTTCTAAAGAAGAATATTTATAATATGGTTCAAATAGTTCAACCATTCCTTTTTTATTCATTTCATAATCTTTTAAAAATAAATAAGTTAATTCATTCGTTGCATTTCCTTCTAATTTTATTCCTCCATCTTTCCAATGGCCATATTTTTTATAAAGATTTACATATTCATCAGCAAAATTAATTCCTCCTGTATAGCTAATTATGCCATCTATGATTATCATTTTTCGGTGGCCTCTATTGTTTAAATCTTTTATTGATGGACTTTTGATTTTAGAGAATATTATACATTCAATTCCCATTTCTTTTAAAGTTTTATCATAATTTTCCGGTAAAGTTTTGCTGCAACCAATATCATCATAGATTACTCTTACTAAAATACCATTTTGTACCTTTTCTCTTAAAATAGCTAAAATACTATTCCAAAACTCGCCAAATTCAATACTAAATATCTCTATAAAAATAAACTTTGTTGCTTTTTTTAAATCTCCTAGCATATCTTTCCACATATCTTCTCCCAAAGAATAATACTTTGCTTTTGTATTTGTATAAAGGTGTGTGTCTGCTATATCACATAGCCATTGAAAATTTTCGCTATTTTGTATATTAATATTGCTTTTAGGTTTTTTGGCATTACTTATTTCTTGCGTTCTTCTTCGATATTTTTTAGATAATTGGCGATTAGAAGTAAGAAAAAATAAAACTAAGCCAACTAATGGAAGCAATAAAATTAAAAGAATCCACGCGATTTTGTAATTCTTACTATTATTAAATGTTAAAATTTTTACAATACAAATAATTTTTATTAAACAAATAAATAACCAAAAATATGGTATTTTTAAAATACCTAATATTAATAATGATACTCCAATGATTATTTCTAATAAAATAAGTAAATTAATTACTATTAAACGAATATGGATATATTTTTTCTTCATTTTTGCTCCCTTTTAAATAAACCTTAAAAAATATCATTTTAATTTTCTTTTACTTTTAGTATAACCATTTATAATTGTAATAATCATTTTTTAATTAACACTTAATTTTTATTTGTCACTTAATATTTTTAATACTTCGTTGATATTTCCTTCTATTGACATGCTTTTTTCTTTTATTTCAGTTGGAATAAAGGCATATTTATCATTTATTCTAATTAGAAAAGCATTATCTAATTGATAAGTTAAACGTTCAAATGGATATCTAATAATTCCTGGAGTATTAAATCCTGCGCCTAATTCTAGAAATAAAATTTTCTTTTCTTTGTTTTGTTCTATAAATTCTTCATATGCCTGCTCTTTTTTATGCCATGTATCATCTTCTACAAAGTATTCATCTTTTCTTAAATTAACTTCCATTTGTCCTCCACAAACTGGACAAATCGGTACTAAATAGTTAGGAACTCTAATCTCATTATTTTCTTTTAACATTTTTCTTATTAATTCTTCATCATCATATAATTTATTATGACATGCTTTCGCACATTGTATTTTGGTTAGTGTTCCTTGAATTTCAAAGACTCTATCAGTATTAAACCCAGATTTGATAAATTGTTTGTCTACGTTTGTAGTAATAACAAAATAGCTTTTATTTTTAACTAATTCATATAGTTTTTTATAAGTTTCACTAGCAGGTTTGGATAAGCATAAATAATCTATGTGTTTGGCCCAGTAAGACCATCTTTCTTCTTAGTATTAAATTCGTAAAATGATGATGAATACATATCAGTAAATCCATAATGCTTAACTAGTTCTGGAAAGTTTTCGGCAAAATCCTTTGTTCCATAGTTGATGCCAGCCGCAGTAGATAAACCAGAACCAGCGCCAATTATGATAGCTTCTGCTTCATTTATTTTTTCTTTCATTTTTAAATAAACTTCGGTATTTATCATAATCCTCCTTACTATATAAAACAAATATTACTTTTATTTTATTATTTTTGATTATGTCTTTCACTGTATGGTAAGCTATAAGTTTGGCTTTATTTATTGGATAAGAAAATAGACCAGTCGAAATAGATGAAAAAGCAATCGTTTTAAAGTTATGTTTTATTGCATATTCTAAAGCATTTTTATAGCACCCCACTAAATCTTCTTCATCTTTTCTTGTTACTTCACCTTGCACCTCTGGACCAACTGTGGTTATGACATATTTACATGGCAAATTATATCCATTACAAACTAAAATATCACCATTGTTTAAAGTTTTGCCTTTTAGTAATTCACTACATTCCAAGCGAAGACGAATCCCTGATGCTGTATGGACATTGTTATCCAAGCAACGATGAGTTGGGTTGAAACAACCAAGACCATAGGAATTTCCAGCATTTACAATGGCATCTACTTTTAATGTTGTTAAATCTCCTAAATAAAGAGAAATGTTTTCTAGGGCTTCTTTCAAATTTAAACCATCAACTATTCCTTTTTCTTTTAATTCTATTTGCAATAATTCATCTTCTAATTTTAAGATTTCCTCTTTAATAGGAAATGGTTCACGCATATTAATTAGACTACGTAATAATGTTCTTTTTTCATCATAGCTAGATGGTATTTCATATGAGTAGTTGCCCTCTTCTAAAAAATATTTTAATAACTCCTGCACTAACTCCTCTTTATTCATCTGCTTCACCCCTATATTTCATGCCAAATTCCCGCATCGCATCTAGTACTTCTTTTAACTCCCAACCTTTATCTGTTAAAAAATATTCTACTTTCGGAGGGACTACAGGATAGACTTTTCTATTTATAATACCATCATGTTCTAAATCTCTTAAATTTTCCGTTAAAACTTTGGCTGAGATTCCAATCACTGATCTAGTAAGTTCATTATATCTTTTGGTACCCGTTAGCAAATCCCTTAATATAATAATTTTCCATTTGTTTCCGATAATAGATGCTGTATATTCCACTGGACAATTTGTATAAATTTTAGCCATATTAATCAACTCCTAATAACATTATATATTAATACTTACTAGATGGCTAGTACGCACTTTTTGGTAACTATCAAAAAAAGAAGTGAGTTTCACTTCTTAATTTTTAGAAAAAAAGAAATTAGCAGTCATTTCTAAGTAATTTGCTCCACTATAATTTGGATATTCTTTGCTTACTTTTTCAATCATTTCACCGGCACTTTTACATGTACTGGCTATATTAAGTAGGGTTTTTAAATACTCTATTTTCGCATTTACCGCATCTATCCCTTCCGGAATATAGTGTGATGTTAAAATTAAATTGTAATTTTTCTTTAAATATCCTTTTAGTGTTTCAATCATAGCGCTTACATGACTTGCTCCAGCGACAATGGAATGGCAATTACTTCCTAACATGTGCGTATAAATGGAATTAATCTCAGGTATTTCAATATCATATGCATCAGTAGTTGGAATAATATTTAATTTGATATCCGCTATCGTTATTTCACCTTCATCCATATAATCGGTTATATTATGAATGCTTCCATCAAAGATTTCACCAAATGTTTTGGCAAATCCTTCAATTAAAGATTTTCCGCCTCCAATATGTCCATATTCATCTGCTTTATGAGTTGCTAACTTTCTCTTTCCATCTAAAAATGTTGCACCACTCATATGATAAGATAGTAGTATTCCATCAATTGAAACATCGAGAGATTTAATATATTCCTCTAATTCCTTATTATTATCATAGAATGTTGGCGATTCAATCACTGCTAGTTTACCATTTTTTTCAAACAAAATTACTTAATCGCTAATATAATCATTTGTACTATAATTATGAACCTTTACATTCCCAAAATCATAAATTAAAACTTCCCCTTTTTCTAATTTTACTTTTGTATTTTTCGTGTTTTATTCCTCCTAAATTCAAAGATTTGTGCACATTTTCTTTGATTAAGTCCATTTTATAATAAAGTTGTGTTAAACATTATGACTGATTAAGATATTCAGCATAAGCAATATTCAAGTCTATAGGCATTTTTACTTTAAATATATCATTGGATTTAATATAATTATTATTAATAATAATATTAGTATA
>JAGHGS010000093.1 GCA_017888105.1 Bacilli bacterium | reverse complement strand
TATACTAATATTATTATTAATAATAATTATATTAAATCCAATGATATATTTAAAGTAAAAATGCCTATAGACTTGAATATTGCTTATGCTGAATATCTTAATCAGTCATAATGTTTAACACAACTTTGGATAAATAAAATTATTTTTTCATTTTTTCTAAATATTCTTCTATACTTGTAAATTCAAATGTATTCAATAGCTTTTCAAATTTCTTTTTACATCTTTTAATGCCATAATAGTGAATTATTTTGTTAATTCCTTTTAATTGTAACTTAGGCGGATTTTCATCAATTTCCCATGGATGCAAATAGCAAATTACTGGGATATTCTTTTTATTCTTTCTTTGGATTATATTTTTAATTATAAAAAACGGAAAAAATCTAAAATAGAATCCTCCAGAAAAGCCTAATTTTTTTATTACAAAATTGGCTACTCCAGGTGGAAATTCATAAATATCTAGTTGTTTACCGTTTACTGTTGGCTTGTTAGGATATGTTGGAGCATCTGGAATTCCATATAAAAACGTTTTTATTGGAAAGATACTTGACGAATATTTGAATCCTGATTTTTCTAAAATTTCTAATGCCCATAAATTTTGTTCAATGATAGACCAAGATGGTGCTCGATAACCAATGACTTTTTTATCAATAATCCTTTCTAATATTTTCTTTGATTTCTTTATATCTTCAGCAAATTCTTCAGGCGTCAAGTCATAAACTAATTGATGTCCATATCCATGAGAAGCTACTTCATGACCATCTTCATCAATTTTTTTTATAAGTTTTGGAAAATCTTCTGCAACAGTCCCTAATGAAAAAAAAGTTGCTTTGGCATTGTATTTTTTTAATAATCTTAAAATTTCAATAGTATTTTTCTCAACAGTACTATTTCTTTTTTCTAAAACATTATTCTCGCCTAAATTGCAATGATACCAGTCTTCTAAATCAATTGTTATTATATTTTTCATAAAACCCTACTTTCTTATATATTTCCAATATTTTGGATTAAGTATAAGTAACCCTTGACACCATATACTTGCAAAAAAGCCTCGTTTATCATTTTTGTCCCATTCTTCTGAATTTTTAAAAATTCCTTTACAAAACTTTTTAAAACTTTCACGATCCTTTTTTGTCAAATATCTAAGTATATCTCCTGGGATTAGCCATCTACAATTATAATTCAAATCATATTTAATTATTTTAGAAACTTCACGATTTTTAGCAATTTGATAATATAAATATGGAAAATCCACTCCAGAGCGAACTGCTAATTCTAAGCTTCCCCAAAATCTGGGATTAATTTCCATAAGAACATAATCATTTATATTAGGATTATATTTCCATTCTACCATGGCTACTCCTACCCAATTTAATGATTTTAACAATTTTATACTTTTGTTAACTAAGTCTTTGTTTTCAATTCCAATTCTTTGTGTACTAGGTCCTCCTGAATTAGGATATTGCTCAATTCTTTTATGAGCAAAATATGCTTTAACATTGTGATTTCTGTCAAATATTACAGAAACACCTACTCCTTCTCCTTGAGCAGGAATTCTTTCTTGAAGAATTAAATCACCATATTTGTTCCAATGTTCGTTTAAATTTACGTCTTTTGATTCACTTCCGTATAATAAACCAGCTGAGCCACTTCCGTGGTATGGTTTAATGACATAATCTGACATTTCTTCACTGGCAATTAATTCTTTTAATTCTTGGGCATTTTTGGGATAAAATGTTTTAGGACATGGAATATTAATTTTTTGCGCATGTCTTACTGTTAACGATTTGCTTAAAGCTATTTCCATGCTTTTTTTTGGTGGTAGTAAAATATAGCATAAGTTTTTAATTAGTTCCATATTTTGACTGCACCAAAGTATGGTTGATTCTTCCATTGGAAATAAGACAGGTTTCTTAGGACAATTATATAAAATTTCTAAAAACTTTTCGCGAAATTTGGGTTCATCTTGATTTAAATTACTTACTTTTCTTCTTTTAAAGCAATATCTTGACCACATACCCGTTGATAAATGGGTATCACCTGTAACAATCACATTAACACCCTTTTTTCCTAAGGATCTTATGGCACTAAGACTTTTTCTCCACAAGCCATCTGTAACAACAGCATATTCATTTATAGGCTTTAAATTTCCTTTTTTTATTAAAAATGCTGTTGTTGCCTTATTCAAATAATATTTATCACTTTTAGAGTCTCCAAACGCAATTATTTCAGAATATTCTTTATCAATATTTGGGATGTAATTTAATAGCATTCTCAATTTATTCTCTCCGTAGCATGAATTTTTTTCTTCTATTTTTCCATTGATTATCCCATTACTTATTGCGAAAGATGAACATATAACCATATTAAATCCATTGCTTTGAGCCCATGGCTCAATCCATTCCTTAAATGATGCACTTAGAATTACCATTTCATATTTTTTATTTTGATATTGAACAATTATATCCTTTATATTATTATTTATTATGTCATTTAATCTATTTTTAACATAATTTTCACAATCCGTCTGGTAAGTTTTATATTTTTTATTTTTGTAAAATGCTTTAAAAATATCAGTTTTAACTTTAGCATTACTTATTAGGTTAGTTTTATATAACATTATCTTAATGCATTTTTTTAACATAGTTAGATAAAATTTTTTCTTTCCAAAAGTATATTTTAAGAAATCATTAAAGCTGTCTTCTTTAGTAATTGTATTATCAAAATCAAAAATAACTATTTTTTTCATGAATTTACACCTTTAAGTGAAAGTAAGGCTATTCCACCAATTATTAGAACAATACCGATCACTTTGTAAGTAGTTATGGGTTCTTTAAAAATTATAAAAGCTGCAATTACCGATAATATTTGAGACAAACTTGTTAATACAGGTATTATAAAAGAAATATTATAGCTTACTAATAGTTTTTGCCATAGAATAAAACTTAAAAGATAAAATACGAATCCCAAGAATGTTAAAATCCCGATTTTAAATGCTATACCGTTCGCTGCAACAGAAAATTTCAAACTATCTCCGCCTAATTTCATAAATATGACTCCACATGTAGTAAAAATTAAGTATAAACAACATAATAAATAATTCATATTATTTCCTTTCTTTTTTTAATAACGCTATTTCCTGAGATAGCTGAACTATTTTTTTATTTAAATTCGATACTATTATAGTTAATGAAAAACATATAATAAATAAAATACCAACTGTTATAAAAAATATCATATTTGATAATAATTCAAATCCTAGCATATTAGCAATTTGAATCATCGTATTTGAGAACAGAGCCATAAGTAAGAATAATATTGGTAATAGCAACCATAATATTGAATATTTTATACTCATATTTTTATTTTTCAGCTTACTAATTATTAAGGCTAAAGTAATTAAAGAAATTAAAATCATTTCGATTTTTAATAATACATTCATCTAATCTTTCACTCCTCTAATTTTTGCAATAATTATTGATAGAAATACATTCACCATGTAATATACTTTTTTCCAAGAAGATATACTTGAGTTTCCACCTTGACGTTCATGCATTTTTACGGGCACTTCGGTTATTTGATATCCATCTTCTAATAATTCAAAAGTCGAAATGGGCTCTGGATATTCACTTGGATAAGATTCATTAAATTTTTTTATAATATCAATATTGGCGGCTCTAAATCCTGAGGTTGTATCATAAATTCTTTTACCAGAATAGCATTTTATTAGTATAGATATTAAATAGATACCTATTCTTCTAAATCTCGTTGATTTAAAGCCACTGCTTTTAGTATCTAAAAATCTAGAACCTATCACAAAATGAGCTTGCCCTTTCTTGATCGGATCAATTAAAGAAGGGATACTTTTTATATCATGTTGACCATCTGCATCAAATTGAACTGCTATATCGTAATTATTTTCTAAAGCGTATTTGTATCCTGTTTGAACTGCCCCACCTATTCCTAAATTAATCGGTAAAGATATATAATTATAATTATTCTTTTTACAAATATTAATAGTATTATCAGTACTACCATCGTTAATTATAATATAATCATATCCATTATCGATAATGCTATTAATAGTTTTTTCAATTGTTTCTTCTTCATTAAAAGCTGGGACTATTAATAAGGTTTTCTCTTTTTTATTTTTTGGTTTTGTAATTTCTTTTGACTTTTTAGCATTGATTTTTGGTATTAATATTCTGTCTATTAAAGGCGAACAACATATGATCAATATCGGATAAAGAGGAATATTATATCTTCCATTTAAACAAATCAATAAATTAGATAAAATATAGCCTAAACCAAATAATTCAATGAAGAGCCATGTATCTTCTTTTTTTCTTTGCTCTTTAAAGATGCAAATTGCAGTTCCTACACACATTAATATTACCATTATTCGACTTATATCATCAAACGGTGCACCAAATTGTGCAAAATCTATATTCGTATTTTCTTTATCAATGATATCATATACAAAACCATAGGTTCCGACATTATTTGTCCAAAGACTTTCAAGTTTACATTGAAATAATCTAGCTGTTTTTCCAACTCCATATTCTTTTAATCTTTTTAGGGATAAGATAATCAAATCCTTATCTCCTTTAGTTTCATCTTCTAATACATTAAATACATATTCAGAATCTTCAGGCGACCAAGATCCACAATAATCATAATTTGAACCAAAATATACTGACCATCCTAAAGCACCAGAGCGTGTTTCTGTAGCAATATTATGTTCTATAATTGCATTAATTCCTATATTGCATATTAGATATGTTACTATTGTAATTACCAAAAATATTATCTCTTTAAATTTTTTCATATTTAATATATAATAAATTATTAGTGCAATAATAAATACAGTCATTACTGGTCTAATATAATTTGTTAAACATATTAGAATACCTAAAATAATGAATAATATAAAGTTTATTGGTTTAAATTCTTTTCTATTAATTATTTTATAAAAAAAGTATACCGTTACAAAAAACAAGAGTATAAATGGTGTTTCTGTTGCTACTAGTAGGTTAGCAAATATTATTGTTGGAAGCAAAAAGAAGCTTACTGATAAAATACCTGCGGTTTCTTTAGAAGATTTAATTGATATTATTTTATACAGAAAATAAGTACTTAATAATTGGCATATAAGATTAGCATACAAAACTGCTGTTACTGATTCCCCAAATATTCTGAAAATAAGAGATATTAGCCATGATAAAATAAAAGAATAGCCATTAAAAGATAAATAGTAATTATCGGCAGATGCTAATGTTCCGTATAAAATCCTCTTTGCATTTTGAAAGACAAAATCAAAATCAGAAGCTAAGTTGAAATTTAAATTTTTAATAAAGTAAACTCTTACTGCTACTCCAATTAATAAGTATATAGCTATGACTCCCCAAAATATTTTCTTGTTAATAAATTTTTTCTTATAAAGCCACATAATAACTAATGTAACAATTATTAATAAGAAAGAGTAAAAGAACTTGTCAGAATTATCAAATTTTAAATTGGAAATATTTAAAAAGCCAATATATAAAACTAAAATAACAAATAATATTCTTATAAACGATTCAAGTAAAAACTTACACTTTTTCATTTTAAAAACCTTTCTATTATAGCATCCACTATTCTTTGACAGGTATGGCCATCTCCATATGGATTAGATGCATGAGCCATTTTATTATATTCTTCTTTATTTGTTAATAACTTTTTAGTCTCATTATAGATTGTTTCTTCATCAGTTCCTACTAGTTTTAGAGTACCTGCCGCAATTCCTTCAGGTCGTTCAGTGGTATCTCTCAGTACTAATACTGGTTTACCTAAACTTGGAGCTTCTTCTTGAATTCCTCCACTATCTGTTAAGATTAAATATGATTTATTTTGGAAATTATGAAAATCAAATACTTCTAATGGTTCTATTAATTTTACTCGGTCCATATTTCCAAATACTTCCTTTGCTACATCTCTTACCTTAGGATTCATATGAATTGGATATATTACTTTTACATCATCAAATTCTTCTACTATTCTTTTTATCGCTTTAAATATGTGACGCATCGGTTCACCAAGATTTTCTCTTCTATGAGCTGTTAATAAAATCATTCTTTCATTTGGTTTTATCCATTCTAATTCTTTATGGGTATAATTTTTATCTACTGTTGTTGCCATAGCATCAATAGCCGTATTTCCTGTAACATATATTTTATCTTCTTCAATATTTTCTTTTAATAAATTAGCTTTACTTAGTTCTGTTGGGGCAAAATACATGTCTGTCATACAATCAACCATTTGCCTATTCATTTCTTCGGGAAATGGAGAATACTTATCATTTGTACGAAGTCCTGCTTCTACGTGACCTATAGCTACTTGGTTGTAGAAAGCTGCTAGAGCTCCGGCAAAAGTTGTGGTTGTATCCCCGTGAACTAAAACAATATCTGGAGTAGACTCTTTTATTACTTCTTCTAGCCCTGTTAGAGCTCTAGTTGTAATATCTCCTAGAGTTTGTCCTTGCTTCATGATATTTAAATCATAATCGGGTTTAATTTTAAAAGTATCAAGTACTTGATCTAACATTTCTCTGTGTTGAGCTGTTACACATACGATACTTTCTATTTCATTTCTACTTTCTAATTCTTTAACAAGAGGAGCCATTTTTATAGCTTCTGGTCTTGTTCCAAATATACTCATTACTTTAATTTTAGCCATTTAAATTCCTCCATTATTTAATATAATTTTCTAGTAATTTCTTATTTTCTTTTGACCATTTTGTATAAAAATAGTCGGCTTTTTCATTAATTAATTTTGTATGCTCAGCTGTGCCACTTTTGGTTGTTTGATGTGGTAAATGTCCAACTCCTAAATATGTAGAATAATATATTTCTTTACCCGAATTTCTTATTTTAAGAGATAAATCTGTATCTTCATAACATGTAGGATCATAGTTTATATCAAAGCCTTTGATTTTTTCAAATAAATGCTTTTCCATTATGAATCCACATGTAGCAAGATATCCAATATCTTTTCGAGCTAGAATATTCGGATCCATATAACGAAAATCAAATCCATCTACTACTTTATAAGCTCTTCCTTCATTATTGAACCAGCCAGCATTCCACGCAATAGCACCTATATTTTTATTATTTAATATCATATTAATATAATTATCAAGCCAGTACTTATTTAATATCCATTGGTCACTATCTAAAAACATAACATATTCTTTTGTAGAATTCTCTACTCCTAAATTTCGTCCGCTTGAACATCCATTTTTTTTGTTTCGAACTAATTTTATTTTATTTTCATATTTTTTTTCTAATAACTCATAAGAACCATCAGAACTTTGATTATCAACTATTATTATTTCGTATTTGTAGCGTTTATTGTACATTAATAAAGTATCAATACATCTTGTTATAACCTGTTTATTATTGTAATTTAAAACTATAATTGAAAGATTATTATATATTTTCTCATTTGTCTTTTTACTATTTTCAGGGAACAATAAATCCAATATTTCTGTACATCTAGCATACCAATTGTTTTTGGATACGAAAGAATCCCATTCTCCTATTTCATTTTTATTATTAATTATTTTATTCCAATCTTTTATGTCATTTGAAGCATAAACATTCGGATATTTTTGTATATCTGGCAATTCTGTCGTTAATACAATTTTCCCCATAGAAATGTATTCAAAAATTTTTAAAGGTGATACATAATCGCTTATTGCTCCAGGCTTAAATGGAAGAATAGCAAAATCAATATAGCTTAAATACGAAGGTAAATCGGTTTGCTTTTTTACACCCAAAAAGTGAACATTTTCTGGCATCTCTTCTACAATATTTTTAATTCCTGAATAATCGCCAATCAAAGTAATTGATGTATTTTTATCCTTTGCTAAACTCTTAATTATTTCCCAATCAAACCACTCTCCCCATAAAGAACCATAATATAAAATATTTTTCTTATCAAGTATTAGATCATCTGGTTTTTCGTAGTTTTTTCTAGGGTCAAATAGCTCATCGTCTACGGCATTAGGTAAATAATAAACATCTTTTTTTATATCACTATAGCTTTTTACATAATTTTGAGTTTGTTCAACTAATTTTTGAGCAGTTGCTACTATCATATCAGCTTCTCTAATCATATTTTTTAATGTTTCTCTATCAAATAGCATACTGCCTAATGATGTTTCCCAATTATCAATATTTTCATATATTATCTTACATTTCTTTAATTTGGCTAAAGCTAAAAACTTATTAAACGCTTTGGTTGGAGCTTCAAATAAAAATATATCATTTTCTTTAGCATACATATCAATTTCTTCATAACTAACATTTTCAATATATTTGTGGTAACTAACTGGTATAGATATAAAGGGCACATTTTCTTCACTACATTCAAAAGCATAAATATAAAAAATATTATATCCCATTTTATTATATATTTTTGCTAATTGAGCTGATCTTTGCCCACCACCAACATCAAAATAGGGAACTGTTGCAAATATAAAAATATTTTTATTGTTTTTTAAAATTACATTATCATCATTTTCTTCAATATTTAAATCAAAATTTTTCATCTTATTTGTTAATGACATACTTTTTATGTGAAAAATTTTTCTAAAAATTGCTTTTAAAGTTTTCCATAATCCATGATATTCGTAATAACTCTTAACTTTCTTTATCATATCTTTCATTATTTTTACCTCCATCTTGATCTAGCAAATTGATTATTATATTTGCCTTTTTTTCCCAAGTATTTTCCATCGCTTCTTTCATTTCTAATTTTAAATAGTCTGCATTATTTATTAAATTAATGGTGCTATCAATCTTATTTATAAAGTCAGTATGATTTTCCCCTATAACTACACTTTTATACTTTCGACATTCAGGCATATTAGTAGTTAATATTGGAACGTTGGTTGCCATATATTCAAATAGTTTTACAGGAGATGTAGACTCTGTTATTTCATTTATTAAAAATGGTATAATTAATAAATCTGCATTTTCACTATATTTGTGCAAATCGTAATAATTTGTTTTTCCAAGATAAAATACATTATTTAATTT
Source organism: Bacilli bacterium (assembly GCA_017888105.1). Taxonomy (GTDB): domain Bacteria; phylum Bacillota_I; class Bacilli_A; order RF39; family UBA660; genus Caccenecus. The sequence goes on along the minus strand of JAGHGS010000093.1, from coordinate 2,042 downwards.
ACCTATTTTACTTTTTTTGAAGGAATTGTCGTACTCTACGCCAATTAACACAATTGCATAGTTTGGATATTTTTGAGCTACCTTTTTTAATAATGTGTAATCAAACCAAACCGCTAAAGAACCATAATAGCATATTACTTTATCATATTTTAATTTAATTTGTTTTATCTTTTCTGGAATTTCGTCATTTTCATTTTTTAGAAAGTCACTTACATTTACACCATTGGTTGATAAAGCAAATTTTCTTTTTCGTACTTTTTTTACATCGTTATATAGTTTATCAGCAGTAGCAATAACATAACATTTTTCGTTTTTTAATATTTTTTTATGTTTTTCTAGATACTTTTTTGGTATATGATAGGTAATTTCTTCATGAATTTCATCTATATATTCATATAATACTTTATCATTTCTTTTTAAAGCCTCTAATACAACAGAATAATCTGAAACTGTATCAGTAGAATATAAATGTATTACTCTTTTGTTTGTTTTTATGTTACATAAAAAATCAAAATCTTTAACAACAAAAAGATTATCATTTATTTTTTGATAAACGCCATTTATTTTGTCATGTAAATTGTTTGGTGAACAGAAAAAGTACAAAATATCTTCTCTTTTAGAAAATTCTAATGCAATTTGTTGTGGCCTTTGAAAAATCGGCAAATTCCATTCAACATATGGAAAAAAAACAAATACATACTTATATTTCGGATTATTTACTTTATTTAGTAAAAAATTATAACTTTTCATTTTCTTTTTTAATTTTGTTTTGTTTGTCACTTTAACATCTAATCTGTTAAAAAAACGGAATACTCTATAGCTGCTCTTATTTAATATTTTGATTATGGTGCCAATAATTCCATATTTTTTTATACTATTTATTACTCTCATATTTTTCTCCTATTTCTTTTCCATAAACTCTATATATTCATCACACACTTCTTTTCCGCCAACCTTTTGAATTTTTCCATGTTCAATCCAAATTACTTGATTACAAATTTTTTTTATTTGTTCAATAGAATGAGATACAAAAAGCACAGTAGTTCCACCATTTATCATAGACAACATTTTTGCTTCGCTTTTTGCTTGAAAAGCAATATCTCCAACAGATAATATTTCATCTACAATTAATATTTCTGGTTCTACAATAGTTGCAATCGAAAATGCCAATCTTGCAACCATACCAGAAGAAAAATTTCTGACTGGCACATCAAGAAATTCTTTTAATTCTGAAAATTCAACAATTTCTTCAAACTTGGAATTTATTAATTCTTTAGAATATCCCATAACAGCACCATTTAAATAAATATTTTCTCTAGCAGTTAAGTCCATATCAAACCCCGCTCCAAGCTCTATCATTGGGCAAATATTACCATAGGCTAAAACACGTCCTTTGGTTGGTTTCATGACACCTGCTACAACTTTAAGCAATGTTGATTTACCTGCTCCATTAGAGCCAATAAATCCTACAACTTCTCCCTTTTTTATTTTAAAATCAACATCTTTTAAAGCCCAAAATTCATTTTTTTTCTTTTGCTTTCTTTTTTCTTTATTAAACAAATCAATAAATCCTTGTTTTAAAGAAAATCCTTTATCAATTCCTAAATTAAATCGCATTGATACATGATCTACATCGATCATTATTTCTTCTTTCTTCATGTAAACCTCCTATACATAATAGATAAACTTGTCTTGATTTTTCTTAAAAACAAATATTCCTATGAAAAAGATCACCAATGCAGAAACAGCACATCCAGCAAATTGACCAATGGTTGGACAATTACCATATAAAATAATGGTTCTAGCAAAATTAATAAATTGATACATGGGATTAAATTTCATAATGAATTGTAATGTTGGGTTAATGATATTGATATCATACATAATTGGAGTTAAGTAGGTCCAAATGGTTGTAATTATTCCATATATATAAAACATATCTCTTAAAAATACCGAAATGGTTGATAAAATAAAACCCATGCCTACGGTAAATAAGAATAAACAAATGAATGAGAATGGTAATAATAAATGCCACCAATTTA
>JAGHGS010000092.1 GCA_017888105.1 Bacilli bacterium | reverse complement strand
AGATTTTTATTATCTATAGATTTTGAAAAAGAAATAGAAAACGTATTTAAGTTACTAAATACAGATGATATTGTAAAATTGCTAGAAAAAAACACATGATTTAAATTTTCATGCGTTTATCCTGATCTTTTAGCTTTTTTGTCTGATTTTGTCGAACTTATGTTCTTGAATTTTAGCTGTTATTATGATACGATAAGCTTAGAGTGTTAGGGCTATTGCTTTTTCCTTATCGGTTTTTGACCTTATCTTTTCCTCCCAACTCATTAAGGGGTTTGGTTGACGGTTATGGAGAGGAGTGAAAGCTTATGGGGTTATGTTTAAAAGTAATTTTAACATTTAAAAAGGCATTGGTCATTAAGATAACGATCAATGCTTACCACAAAAAGTAGGCATTAGATCGCACCCTAACGCTCTACTAATTTAAGTTTACCATAACTTGAATAAAAAGACAAGTTGGAGTTTCTATGAAATTAGATGTTTTAGGATATGAACTTGATAAAGAGCAAATGAAAGCTGCTTTAGTAAATAATTGCAATACCATTATTATTGCGGGAGCTGGTACTGGTAAAAGTACTACGATGGTTGGAAAAATTAAATACTTAGTATTATATAAACATGTTCCTTTAGAAAATATTTTATGTATTACTTTTACGAATAATGCTGCTAATAGTTTAGAAGAAAAATTAAAGCAAGAATTAAGCCAATCTTTAAAAGTTTATACTTTTCATAAACTTTCTTTAGAAATATTAAAAGAGCATCATATAAATTATCGTATTGCGAGTGAAGATTTATTGGAATATTTAGTTCAGGAAATATTCGAAAGTGTTTCTAGTAATTATTTTGAAAAGTTATTTTTAGATAAAAATTATAAAATAAAAGAAGAATTTTTACAATATAAAAAGGTTATTGTTCGTTTTATTAGACTTTTTATCGCTAATTATTATGATTTAAAATATTTTCAAGATATTTTAAAAAAAGCAAAAAGAAGAGATTTACCTATGCTTAAAATTATTAAAAAAATTTATGAAATGTATCTTTTAGAAAAACAATCTTCTAATATCATTGATTTTGATGATATGATTTATATAGCTACTAAAATAGTAAAAGAAAAAGGAATTCAGAAGCATTATCAATATATTATTGTTGATGAATATCAAGATACTTCGCTGGTTCGAGAAGAATTAGTGCAAGCAATAAGGCAGAAGACCAAAGCTTATGTCACGGTTGTCGGTGATGACTTTCAATCTATTTATCGTTTTTCTGGATGTGATATTAATAATTTTTTAGAATTTAAAAAACATTTTAAGCCAGCTAAAGAATTATATATCACTAATACTTATCGTAATAGTAAAGAACTTATTCGGGTGGCTGGTGATTTTATTATGAAAAATAAGAGACAAATAAAGAAAAAATTAAAATCTAATAAAAGTATCAAGAAACCTATTGTTATATGTTATTATAAAAATATAAAAGAAGATTTTTATAAACTTATTAAAAAAATAGATTCTTCTAATCTCATGATCTTAGGAAGAAATAATGCTGATATTTTTACCGTTTTAGACCATCAATTAAAACTAGAAAATAATCAAGTACTTTATCAAAATTATAATATTTATTTTAAAACAATTCATAAAGCAAAAGGACTTGAAGAAGATAATGTTGTCATTATTAATTTAACCAATGATATTAACTCTCTTCCTTCTAAAATAAAAGATGAGAAGATACTTAGATATGTTATTAAACATTATGATATCTATCCTTTTGAAGAAGAAAGGCGTTTATTTTATGTTGCATTAACTAGGACTAAAAATTATTGCTATTTATTTATTCCTAAAAATAACCCTTCTATTTTTGTAAAAGAATTAATAAAAAACTACAAAGAATATATTTCTTTTATTTCCTTGTAGTATTAAAATCAATTTCAAAGTAAGTAAATAAATTTTCAGTGGGAATACAAAATTTAAATAAAAATTTATTTTCATCTAATTTTAGTATCCAAGCACTAGATAAATTATTATACATATCTTCTTCGTTATTTTTTAGAAAATATATTCTCATAGGAGTATATTTATTATTTGGTCTTTTCAAAAAAGTTTCACTATCAAAAACATATTTAGAAATATCCACTGGCTTTTTGGAAAATCCATTTAATCTTTTTAAACTAATCTCTAAAGTAGTACTAAAACTTGCTTCAGCACCAAATTCATTGATACCTGATAATTCTATATCCATAGATTGTTCATATAGAATATATTTTACCTTTACTTTACCAATATCTTTTCCATCTATTTCAAAAATATAGTTTGGAAATTTTAATTGTTGTATTATTTCTTTAGGTTTTGTTTCTTTTAAAAATTCTTTATCATATTCTTCTACTTTAATTTCACCATTTTCGATTTTCTTTTTACACTTATAACAAATATGAGTTTCATAATCTAATAATTCTTTCCCCGATTCATCCCATCTTGGATCATAAGCTGTTCCGCAAATTACACAGGTATCCATTATAATAAATCTTTAAACTCACTTTCTTCATCTTTTGCTTTTATTGTTATTACTTCATGGCTTTTAACTGCTTCATAAATTAAATCCTTATAGGGAATTAATTCTTCATATTCATGGCATTTTTCTTTACTAGGATTAATTACTGGGTGTTTTGGCACAAATATCGTACAACAATCTTCAAATGGTAAAATACTTGTTTCATAAGTATCAATATTCTTTGCTACATCAATAATATCAAGTTTATCAAAACATGCAAGTGGTCTTATTACCGGAATACTTATCACTTCATTAATCGCACTCATGCTTGTTAGAGTTTGACTTGCTACTTGGCCAATTGATTCTCCATTGATTAAAATTTTGGCATTCCTGCGACTAGCAATTATTGCACTAATTCGATACATCATTCGCCTCATGATAGTAATTAAGTATTCATGAGGAATATTTTTGTAAATAGCTTCTTGAATTTCGGTAAAATTAACAACATGTAAAATGATATCATTATTATATACTGCTAATTTTTTAGCTAAACTTTTTACTTTATTTTTTGCTTCTATACTTGTATGAGGTGGACTTTCAAAGTAAATAGCTTCTATTTTCACACCTCTTTTAATTGTCAAATAACCTGCAACTGGTGAGTCTATACCACCACTAAGCATTAATAATCCTTTTCCAAGTGTTCCGACTGGATAGCCTCCTAATCCTTTAATACTTTCAAAATAGACTAGCGTATTATTTATTCTATATTCGACATTTACAACTATTTCCGGATTTTTAACATCTACTTTTAATCCTTCTATGTTTTTTAGTATATGAGCTCCTAAATTTTTACTTAGTTCGATGCTTGTTGTATTTAACTTTTTATTACTTCTTTTACTTTCTACTTTAAATGTTGTAAATTCATGCTCTTTTAGTAAATTTAATATTTCATCTTTTACTACATCAAAATCAGTAGAATTAATT
>JAGHGS010000091.1 GCA_017888105.1 Bacilli bacterium | reverse complement strand
CTATTTCTCCTGTTTTTAAATCTGCTAAAACATAATAATCTTCTTTATACTTTAAAGAAGAAGCATTATCTAAACTTCTTTCTTCTTTTTCAGAAATAATTAAATTTAATTCTTCTTTTGTATAAGTATTTTCTCTCATTTTACTTTTACTTTCATTAATTTTATAAGAAAATTTCTGATTCATTTTAGGAATAAATACTTCGTTTAAATATTGATTTGCTTCTTCTATTGTTGTAATTCCTGCATGTCTTAATTCGGCCTTTAATCTTCCTTTAAATGTTCTATTTTCTCTTTCTACATTAGGTTTAGAAACTGCCACACTACTTGAAAATAGTTCAATACCTAAATCATGACATATTCTTTCAAATTGTGTCATATTTACTTTATTTGTTTTATTAGTAGAAAAAGTACTTCGTTTATCTGTCTTAATCTTTTTTGGGATTCCATAAATCAAAATAACATTCATTAATAAAATATAATATGCCCTGGATGTTTCTTGATCATCAAACCACCCATATAATACTTTTTTTGTGGCTTTATCTACTGCTAAGTGTAAGGCTGTAACAATCATACCAAACCACATATAAAAAGAAGCATCCATTTGAACTTCTTCTCCAAAGCCATAACGTAAGGTTGATTTTCTAGTATATTTTTGCTCTTCTAATATTTGTCTTTCCTCATATAATTCCACTTGTTCTTCGGTGGCAACTCCTTCTTCAATTGATTTTTTCATTATTTCGTTGTACAATCTAACTGTTTTATGTTGAGCTTCTGGTGATATAATTTCTGCTTCTGTTAATACTCTAAATACTGTGGACAAAGAAGCGTTTAATGTATCACCAACCTCATCATAAAAGTGAGAAAAATTATAATCAGAATAATCATTTAAATAAGTAGAAATAATTTTATCTGAAACTTCTTCAGATATTTTTTTATTGCTTATTTTTCCTGAATTTTTATGAATAAAACCTTTTTCTCCTTCTTGATGATATTTTATAATTAATCTATTAATCTGACGAATTGTAAGATCTAATTGTAAAGAAGCTTCTTTTTTAGTTATTTTGCCTTGGATAATCTTTTCAATTGTTTCATATTTTTCTCGTTCTTTTTCCTTTAAATTAATCATTTGTTATTCACCTCCATTTCCAACAAAAATTATAGGACATTTTCATTGAAAAACACTAAAAAATAAACAAGTAGTTCTTACTTGTCTATTTTGAGACATTTTCATTGAATAACTAATTAATTTTTTGAGACATTTTTACTGAATAGCCACATACCTTTAAGCAATTTTACAAAATTATTTTAACTTATGAACATTATGCTTTACTTTCTTCAAATAAAATACATATTCCTCTTTAGCTCTAGGATCTATTTCTAAATATGTACCTTCTAATTCTCCATCTTCAAACACAATTAAATACCAATCCTTATTACAATAAATTTCTTTTGTTACATGAGTACTCTGCATCCTTATTCTTTGCTTTTGTGTATTAGCAAAATAACTAATTGCCATCAATCTTTGATTAACTAAATTACGGTTAAAACTATAATCATCATCCTTTAAACAAATCACTTCTTCTCGTTCATCAAAATACTCTTGATTTGATGAAAAAAGTTTAACATCTTGAAAAGTAGAACCAGATTTTAATGATACTAAACATTGTGGAAATTGAAAGCCATTATAAAAATTTTGAAAAGGATCACCTTCAAAAACAGGAGATACTCTAAAAGGAAGAATATTAGAATTAAAATCTATAACATTAGAATTACTACACCCAATCACACTAAGGATTAGATTATCACCTTGTTTATTTGCTACTTCCATAATTTTTTTTAACAGTTCTGTACAAACTTGATAAATCTTTTTTCTACTCTCATAATCTTGATAAGACTTACTAATTTCAATCCCTTGAGCAATTAATACGTTTCCATTACGCGCAATAAGCATCATTGCAATATCATTATCTTTATAAGAAGATATACTAACAACTCTAAAATCTTTGCTTTTAATAGTTTTAGAAAAGAGTATGGAAGCATCTCCATTTATACGAAAGCAGTTATTCGCTCGATATCCCATTACTAATATTTTAGGATCATTCTTAGCAAGTACGGAAGCTTGTAAATCATAAGCTTTTACATGAACTTGAGGAATGCTAGATGATATTAACTGAAACATATTATCTTCAAAATAATGAAAGAAAATATCTTTAATCTCTTTATCAGAATATTGATAAAGAATTTTTTTTGAAAAAGAAGAAATCATATCATCTACAATATCTCTTCTAATATTAGGATAAATAGGATTAGCTGAAATAAAACGATCTTTTAATAACTCTTCTACTCTTCTTTTAGACAAATTTCCCTGCATCATTTTATAATAGTAAGAAAAATTATCATAGAAATAAGAAAAATTTAAAAATAATTCTTTACTTTTTCCATTTAAAAGCGAAAACATAGCACTATCGACTTTTTCTCCGCCAAAGAGAAATAACATTAAATTATTATCTAAACCATTAATTTCTTTTACATTAATTGAATAAAAAAGAAAATAAAGAGTCGCAAAACTAACTTCACCGTACTTATCTTGAAGCAACTCTAAAGAATGATTAAATCCAACACTTAAATAAAGCTTATAAGCAAGACAAGTACATTCGCTTTCCAAAAAATGAGTTTGACGGGATAATTTATAAAGATCTTCATTTTGATATAATTTATCCAATTCATGGAAAGGACATGTATGCAATTTATTAAGTAGTAATTCTTTTATTCTATTAATATGTTTAATAGGTGTTTCTAAATATTGCTTAGGCATAATAAAACAATCTAAGCCCTCAACATACGTAGTTCCTTTATATTCATCAATCACTTGAAAAATATTTTCTTTATTTAAAAAGCAAATATCATTTTTAGAAATTTTAAACAAAATAAAACAATAGAATTCATCGGATAATATATCATTAAATTGATAATAATTACCTAATAATTTAGCAATATATTTAACTCTATCTTGCCAAGACAAAGATTCTATAACTTTCTTAATATTATAAAGAGCAAACTTTTCTAATACCCCTTTAAATGGATTCATATTCAACACCACTCAAAATTAAGTAGTTTATATTCTATAACAATTTTCTTTTTTTATCAACTTTAATTTAATCTTTCTAAATCACGAATAATTTTTGTATAATTCATATTGTTCTTATAAGCTCCACTTTTCAAATATTCCTCGCTATCCTGTTTGGCTTGCATCATTATTTTTAAATCCGTTTTGAGATCAGCAATTTTAAATGTTTTAACGCCACTTTGCATCGTCCCAAAAAGATCTCCTTCCCCACGTAATTCCAAATCTTTTTCAGCGATATAAAAACCATCATTACTTTCCTCTAACACTTTAAGTCGTTCAATTTCTTTATCACTAATTAAATAACAATAAGAATCAAGATTATTTCTACCTACTCGACCACGCAATTGATGAATAGTAGCAAGTCCAAAATGATCCGCATCAAATATAACCATAACAGTAGCATTTTTAACATCTACCCCCACTTCAATAACAGTCGTTGAAATAAGTATTTTTGTTTCATTATTTTTAAACCTCTGCATAATAGCATCTTTTTCTTTTTGTTTTAACTTCCCATGAAGTATTTCAATTGGTATTTTACCTTGATAAGCAAGATTAAATTTTTCCTTTAGTGTTTCTACACTTTTCAAATCTAACTCTTCATTATCATCAATCATACTAGCAACGACATAAACCTGATGACTATTCTTTATTTCTTCTAAAACATGCATAAGCACATCTTTAAGTTCACTATATTTCTTTATTTTTGTAATAATTTCTTTTCTTCCTCTCGGTTTATGGCGAACAAAAGATACATCCAAATCTCCATACAAAGTTAAAGCATACGTTCTAGGAATTGGTGTTGCACTCATATATAATGCATCCGGAACTTCACCTTTGCTTTTAAGTATTTCTCTTTGCTTAACCCCAAAACGATGTTGTTCATCAGTAATAACAAGTCCTAATCGGTAAAATAATACATTTTCCTCTAGTATAGCATGAGTACCAATTAAAATATCAATTTCTCCACTAGCTAACCGTTCTTTTACCTTTTCTTTTTCTTTTTTAGTCATACTCCCCACTAAAATATCAACCGTTAAATGATAATCAGTAAAATAGTTTATCGCTGAAACAAAATGTTGTCTAGCAAGAACTTCTGTGGGAGCCATTAAAACACTTTGATATCCAGAAAGAAAGTTAGCATACATACTAATAAAACTAATAATTGTTTTACCACTACCAACATCACCAAGTACTAAGCGATTCATTTTTTTATTACTTTTAATATCATTTAAAATAAGAGATAATGCTTCACTTTGACTATCCGTTAAAGAAAAAGGCAAACTAGTAATAAATGCATCCACTTGATCTTGTAAAAAATATTTTTCTTCTTTAAACATATTTTCATTTTCATCTTTCATATAAGCAATTTTAAACAAAAATAAAAATAATTCTTCATACTTTAAATAAAGTTTTGCTTTTTTAACTTCCTCATAATTATGAGGCATATGAATCATACGAAGAGCCTGTTTTTTACTAATAAAATCATATTTCATGATAAATTCATCAGGTAAATAATTAGAAATTTTAGCACTATCCACTAATGCACTTTCCATAATCTTTCTTAAATCATTATTTTTAATACCCTTTTTAATATGATAAATAGGAATTATTTCTTTTTTAGTTAAAGGATTTAATTTAATATCATCACAAATAAATGTATTTCTTTTACTATCATACTTTCCAATTAAAGTAATTGTTTTACCAATAATAATATGAGGTTTTAAAAATGCTCGATTAAAAATAACTGCATACATTATTCTACCATTATGATTTACTCGAAATTGAAGTTTATTAAAATTCTTACGAATAAAAGCTGTAGTCGCGGTCGTTTCAACCAACACATTAATAGCAATTCGTTCATGATCATAATCATCTGTTAAATTAGATGGTTCAAACAAATCATAACGATATGGATAATAAGTTAATAAATCATCTACCGTATAAATATTAAGTTCATGTAAATTTAGAAGCATTTTAGGCCCTACACCCTTAATATCTGTAAGTTCCATTCTAACTCCTCCCTAAATATTATACCAAACAAAAAGAAGAACCGGCTATTTTTTTTTCTTCTTTTTCTTTCGATCATCTTCAAAAATATCATAAACTCCCGTATCTTCTTCTACATGATTTTCAATATTTTTTATTTCGTCTTCTATTTTATTTTCTGTACTGTCTATTTCATCTTGAAAGAACGCTTCTTTTGCTTTTTTCTTAGATTCTTTTTCTAATCTTTTCGCTTCTTTCTTTTCTTTTTTTAACTCTTTCTTTGACTTCTTTACTTCTTCTTGAACTTCTTCTTTATCACTATTAGAATCCGTTTTCTCTTCTTGCTCAAATTTTACTTCTTCAACCATTATTGCATCTTTTTCGGAATTCTTCTTTTCTTCATCTGTAATCTTTTTTACTTCATGAATAACATCATTTAATTTTCTTGTCGCTTCAATTTTCGCTTCTTGTTTTTCAATAAACTGATTAATCTTCTTTTGTTTTTTCTTTGTACTATGAAGTAAACCAAAGATTAAAATAAGCATTAAAAATAAAGCACCAGCAAAAGCAAGTATGACATAAGTATAATTTTCAATTGTTTGATTTGTCTCATCAATAAAAGACTCATCAAAAAGAATCGTTGCACCACTAGATGGATCATACAAATAATATTTCTCTTCTCCATTCTCTAAATTAATAGCATTAATAATATAAAGATTACTATCTTCACTATATTGATAAGCAGTAACTAGAACGCCATTAATT
>JAGHGS010000090.1 GCA_017888105.1 Bacilli bacterium | reverse complement strand
CTATACTATTGGAGAATGTTGAAATTATAATATTGAAAATATATTAATTTTAATATATAATGAATACAGAAAGAGAATAAAGTTCGTAACTTGTATGTGATTCGCTCCAAAGGAATATCAGCTTGAACTTGAATGTAGAGCTTTCAATAAATATCAATTCATAAAGAATTGATTTTTTTATGCCCCTAAATACAAATAAAAAGATGATATCAAATATTAAAATAAAGCATCATCTTCTTTGTATATTTTTAATTAAAGTCCTTTTTAAAATCCTTTCTCCATTTTTAGCACCGGTTCCCAATGCAGATATAGGAACATCTGTTTCACTTTCGAGCCAACTAAAATATTCTCTTAAATATCTATTAAAATAAAAATCATCAAAGTTACCAGATTCACCTTTAAAATCTAATCCTAAATGCTGAAAAAAATTTAAATACAAGCTAGAGGGTGTATTAATTTGACAATTTGTTTTTAACTTTCTTATATCTAAATCAAATACTCTTCTCTCCATTTTTGTTACTGTCGTTTGTTCAGACTGATCGAATATAGTATTAGAAGGAAAGTCGCTATCTATCATTGGAAGTTCAATTAGTTTCGTTTCATATTCAGATAATCCTTTTGCCTTATACATTAGCCGTTCTAATTCTAATGCCTGAATTAAACGAATCGATTCCAAATTTTGAGATTTATAATTTTCACCCAATACTTGTTTTAAATATATTAAAGGACAATGACTAATGATTTTCTTTAACCTTTCTATATTTAAATGATTAGGAAAGCATTCAACATCACCACGGCAAGGATAACTTCCATACATCGATGCAAGATTAATTTGTGTCCAAGTTAGTTCATCCCCTTTACCATAATTTCCTGAATAAATAAATTCTCCAGACTTAGTTATGTTACTAATTCTTATTGGAAAAGGTCTTATCACCATAATAGTTTGTAGTAATCTTTCCGGTGAAATTCCTGAATCTGCAAGTAACTGTGCAGTAGAAACATTTCTACTAGTAACATAAGGATAATTACCACTATGATTTAAATCTAAATCACATCCTTGAGATCCTTCTAGCATCACATACTCCAAAGGATTATCAAGATAACTATATAGTCTCTCTAACCATTCACCATTAGAGCAAACAACTGCATTTTTATATGTTTTAAAAAATTCTAGTTTTTTATCTCTAATAACTTTTTCCACAGTAACTGCTCCACATCCTTTAAATGTTGAACCACTTCTAATATGTTCTCTTTCATATTGTTTATGTCTTTCATCAATTAAAGGAGCCATTTCATGAACATAAATTTTTCTATCTCCTAAATACTTACTAACACGTTTATACTCTGCCTTAAATACTTCCATATCAATCGCCGAACCTGGACCAATAAATAACTCTGTTTTAGGATTAACTGCTGATACAGGTATATTTCTAAAAACAGTAGAATTTCCCTGTTCATCTACAAAAGTATGACCTGCATTTGGCATACAATTAGTAATAGCAGCACCTAAATTAATAGATTTATCAGTTGCTATTTCTCCAATAACTTTAGCCTTACCACAACTACCAGCTTCCCCATCTATTATCGATATAACGTTTTTAACCATAACATCCCCCTAAATAAGTTTTACTTTAAATCATTAATAACACCATTGATTAAATTTAAATCAGATGGAATAATCCATTTTACATTTGCAATTTTAAATAATACTAAAGGTATAATAGCACCACTTCTTGCACCATCCATCCATTTAGGATTATTAGGCATCAACTCATATAATTCATCAAGAGAAATATCATAAAATACTTTTTCAGTACCTTTAACATAATCTTCTAAACTAAGAATATATTTATGAATATGATCATTAAATAAAGTATTATCTACTAAATTAAAGCCTGTTAGTAATTCAAATCTTTCTTCTCCCCCAGTAAATATTGCACAATCATAATCTTTATCTAATTCAATATTAGATAATTTTTCTAAAACAAATTTTTCCATCTCTTCAAGAGTATTACCACTATATTGGTCATTAACTTTATCAAAGTTATTTAATAAATCAGCAACACCAATCGTTAAATTTTTTGTATCAGTTATTTTATCGCCTACAAAAGTTACTAATTCAGTAGTTTTACCACCCATATTAATGATTAAAACTTTCTTATTATTATAATCATTTTCCATCGCTTTTGCTAAATAATAATTTTCAATACCATGACTAATAATATTAAAATGCAAATCAAATTTTTCATTAAATAACTTAACTAAATCTTGTTTTCTTTCCTGTATTAAATTTCTAAATATACCAGTAACAAAAATATTAGTATTGTAATATTTTAAATTATATTTAGACTTTATTTCCTCAAAATAATCACATAGATCTTTTAAGTTACTTTTACTAATACCTTTTTCAGCATCAAAGTCATTTTTAAAATAAATAGAATGTTCTTCTATAAGTTTTAAATCATCATCATAACAATAAACTTTTATTGTTGATGAACCAAGATCAATATAATAATTCTGCATAACGATCACTCCTACTAATATTTTAACATAAATATCAACTTTTTTAAAACTTTCCTAATAAATTTCAACCTATCTTTTTAAGACGCTATAAATTATATCTAAACATAACGATAAAATTTCTGCTATAATATATTTGGTGATAGAATGAATGATTTATTTTTAGATATAATTAAACACTTATCAAAATATGATATAAATATGAAAGAAAATTATCAAATATATCGATCAATCCAAAATAAAAATCCCATCCTAAGAAAAACAAAAAGCATAAAAGAAAATAATATTACCTATTATATTTTTAATCCTAAAAAAACAAAAACCAATAAAACAATAATTTATCTTCACGGAGGAGGATGGGTCACCGGAAGCATCAAATTCTATAGTTCTCTTCTCTATCATTTAGCAAACGAATTAAACCAAAACGTTATTGCCTTTGACTACCCACTAGCGCCCGAACATCCATTCCCAGAAGGACTAAATTATTGTTATGATGCCATAAACTTACTCTTTAAAAATCCCCAAAAATACAATATTGATCCAAAAGATATCATAATCATGGGAGATTCAGCTGGTGCAAATCTAGCAACCGTAATATGTTTAAAAGCAAAAAAGACAAAAGACTTTAAAATAAAGAAAGAAATTTTATTATATCCAATTGTTCAAACAAATTTTACAAATAATAAAAAATACAAATCAATTGAAGAAAATGGATACGATTATTTTTTAAATAAAAGTCTCATTAAAGACTATTTAAGTTTGTATATAACAAACAAAAAAGACTATAAAAACATACAAATAGCTCCTCTTTATGCGAAAAACCTATTTGGTATGCCCGAAACTTTAATCATAACTGCCGATCTAGATCCTCTAAGAGATGAAGGATATGCATATGCTAAAAAATTAAAGCGATATTTTAACAAAGTGACATATTATAATATGAAAGGTGTCATTCATGGTTTCTTTAATAACTTTCTATATTTTAAAGAAAATCATCATGTCATAAAAATAATAAAAAGATTTGTAGGTGATAAAATTGAGTAAAACAGATAAATGGTACAAATTAGATAATGCTGCTAAAATATTTCCGCCAACAACAACTACTTATGATCCCAAAATATTTCGTTTTTCTGTTCTTTTAAAACAAGATGTAAACAAAGAAAATTTACAAAAAGCAGTTAATCTTACTTTAGAAGATTTTCCTATTTTTAAATCAATTTTAAAAAAAGGTTTGTTTTGGTATTACTTAGAAGGAACAAATACAAATCCTTTAATAAAAGAAGAAACATCAAGCCCTTGTGAAAAACTAAATACCCCCCTCTTATTTGAAGTAACTTACTTTAAAAACAAAATCAATTTAGAAGTATATCACGCCCTAAGTGATGGTGCAGGATGCATTACTTTCTTCGAAAATTTAATATACAACTATTTAAAAATCGAGCATCATTTAAAAGATAACACAATTTTAACTAAAAGCTCAAGCTACGAAAAAGAAACCGATAGTTTCTCCAAATATTATAATCCCAAAAATAAAATAAAAATAGCAAGCAAAGAAAAAGCC
The DNA here is from genome assembly GCA_017888105.1 of Bacilli bacterium. Lineage (GTDB taxonomy): Bacteria > Bacillota_I > Bacilli_A > RF39 > UBA660 > Caccenecus. The sequence goes on along the minus strand of JAGHGS010000090.1, from coordinate 4,495 downwards.
TATCAATTAAAAGGAAAATGGATTTCCGAGGGAAAATTACGCATTATTACAGGATCGACAAATACCCAAAAATTAAAAGATCTAGCCCATAAATATCATACAACAATAACTGGTTTATTAATTAGCCTCATCATAAAAAGTATGGAAGATATTTTAAGTATTAAAGAAAAAAAGAAACCAATTTCTATTACCGTACCCATTGATCTAAGAAAATATTTCAAATCAGAAACGGTTCGTAACTTCTTTAATGTTACAAACGTCTATTACAAATTCACGAAAAATAACCCTTCTTTAGAAGAAATTATAATAGAAGTAAATAAAGAATTAAAAAAAGGTCTAACCGAAGAAGCCATCGAAGCAAATATGAGTAAACTTATTTGGTTAGAAAACTTTTTTATAATTCGACTCATCCCGTTATTTATCAAAAACAAAGTAATGAAATACACCTATAAACTAACAAGAAAAAAACAAACTTTAGGTTTATCAAATGTTGGAATGATTCATTTACCAGAAAGTTGTAAACCTTACATTGATAAATTCATGATCATGAATAGTACAGATGCTTTAGAGGTATGCGTTATTTCTTATGAAGATGAAATATGTATCAGCATCTCTTCCCATTTTATGAGTAGTGAATTAGAAAAAAATTTCTTTCGACTACTTAAAAGTTATCACTTAGATATAACACTATATAATAATGAAATAGATGGAGTTGATTAAATGAATAAATGTCCAAAATGTGATATCACACTAAAAACAAACAATAATACTTGTCCCCTATGTCATAACAAAATTGATTTAAAAGAAAAAAATAGCATTTACCCAGAAATAAAAAATACTTACCGAAATCATAATTTATTAATAAAAATTTCTTTATTTATCACCTTTTGTGGAATTATTTTCTCTTTATTAATCAATTACTGGATAAATAAAGAAATATCATGGTCTATATTCGTAGTATTAGGAATTCTTTCTTTTTGGCTAACCTTTAATACTGGAATCAACCGCAAACACGGTTTTATGAGAATACTATTTGCTGAAATACTAAGTATTATCATTCTTTCTATTATTTGGGATTTAATAACCGGATTTCATGAATGGTCCATAACATATGTCTTACCATTCTTATGTATCGCTTACACAATAACTTTCTTAATAATTCGCATCTTTACAAGATATACTAGAAAAGAATATATTTTATACACTTATTTAAATTCTTTAATCGGTTTAATTCCTTTATATTTTATTTTAAAAAATAAATTAAATACACTATGGCCATCATACATATCAGTCTGTGTTAGTATTTTTGCCCTAATCTTCTTATTTATTTTTAACCATCATACACTCGAAACCGAAATAGAACGAAGACTTCATATTTAATTCATTAATGTAAATACAATATCCAATATAAATAAAAGAATAAAGCCAATCGATACCAAGATTGGTATTTTTTTTACAAATTTATCTATCCAAGGAAGTGCAAAATAATTAATCATTGTAGCAAGTACTCCCCACAATAAAGATACTTCCAAACAAATATACTTTCCATAATTAAAACGCATATTCGTATAATCCCAATAAGTACGATGAAAAATACTCTCAATAAGCATACCTCCACCAAACTCTACCAAAGTCATAAGAATTGTTATTCCAATATAAAATAATAAAACTTCCTTCCATTTTTTTAAATGATATTGCTTTAAAAATTTATTTAAAAAAACAACCAACAAAGCACCTATCCCATAAATAAAAGTCCATGGTCCATAAAGAATTCCACTATTAAAATTATCATTTGAAAAAATATTTAAAACATTTTCAAACAAAAAACCAATAAAGGAAAAAATAAAGAAAATATTAACATAATACATAAAAATCCTCCTTTACTTAATATACCCATTATGAACAATTTTAGTATCTTTTACAACAATAAAAGCTTTAGGATCGATTTCTTTAATTAAACCAATCGTTTCTTGTGTATTTTTACTTTTCACATCGACTAAAATCAAATCTTTTTTATCCCGATAATTATTTTTAAGAGCAATAACTGATACGGCACACCCCGTACTTCTTAAAGCATCAATTAACTTAGTATTATTCCTTGAAGTTGTAACTTCAATACTATTAACATTTTTAATAAACTTTCTAGATAAGCATCCCCCAATATAAGTACCGGTCGCATACCCAAGGGAATAACAAATAGGAATCAAGATACTATCAATATTCGTATTTAATGCTTTTCGAGCTGCAATAAACCAAACAAATACTTCGCAAAATGCAAGAATTGGTGTAAAAATACTTTTCTTACGTACCATAATCATCATTCGAAAAGTTGAAATAGATACATCAATAATTCTTGCAAAAAAGATTTCTAAACATGTAAAAAGCATAATACCACCATTAGTATTATGCCAAAAAAAACAAATTACATAACTTTTAATATTGCTACAATAACAAGAATAAGAACAACTAAAACGATAAGAATTGCTCCCAAATACTTATTTTCTTTTTGTTTTTTATAATCTCTTTGAATCGGTTCTCTACTATAACGATCGCTTAATAAATTAACTTCAATTTTCGTTTTTTCCTTCTCTTCCATAAACCTCTTCTGAGTCTTAATTTGTTCTTCATCCATCATTGCACCACAACTACGACATACAAATCCGGTACTTGGAAGTGCAGCACCACACTTTTTACAGTACATATTACCACCTATTATTATTGTAAACGATTATAAATCGTTTAGTAAAGTTATTACATATTATTTACAAAATATTTACGCTTCATTCATAAAAAATCCTCCTTATGTTTTCATTATGAATGATAATAATTAAAAAGTAAACAAACTATTAGTTGAATACAACAAAAAAGAATAATAAAAATTACTCTCTTAAACTACTTAAACAAAAAGTTGCATACAAAGGAACAGACTTAATATTATTTTCAAAACCAAAATTTTTCATACTTAGTCTAATTCCATATTTAGGATGATATTTATTCATATAAACATTTAAACTTTTAGACTGTATTCTATCAGATGCTTTAACCTCAACTGGAATTATTCCCTCATTGGTTGTAAGTAAAAAGTCAACTTCTGCATCTCCCTTACTTTTCCAATAAATAAGAGGTATACCTAATGTATTAAATTCTTCTGCAACATAATTTTCTGCAATAGCGCCTTTAAACATAAAATTAGTATCATTAATTATATCATTAATCCTTACATCACAAATACTATTAAGGATACCAACATCGCTATAATATACTTTAAAAATATCCTTATTTAAATAAACTTTCAAAGGAATCTCTACTTTTTCAGTATAATAACAACTTAGAACAATTCCACTAGAATTAAGCCAATCAAGAGCAGTTTCAAATTTTCTTTTACTAGCTGTTTCATCAATTAATTTGTATTGAAATTTTCTATTTTCTTTTGCAAGTTCTTTTGGGACGCTTAAATAAACTTTTTCTATTTTAATACTTTCACTTTTATTTAAAGTATATTTATTCATATCACTAATATACATATCCACAATAGTTTTAGTAATGTTTCTATTAAACTTTACAATATCACCATCACAATTAATATAATTGTTAATCGCTTCAGGCATACCACCAATAATCAAATAATGTTTATATAACAAAAGTGCCTTTTCATGTAAATCTTTAGGCATAGATGTCATACTTTGATAGTGATAAGTAATTTCATCAATTAACATATTCTGTCCAATAGCCATTAAAAATTCTTGAAAGCTCATTGGATGCATATACTCTAAAATAATTTTCCCTACTGGAAAAGACGAATTAAATCGATTTAATTTAACACCCAATAACGAACCTGCACAAATTATTTTATAAGGCAAATTACTCTCACAAAAATATTTAAGAGATGTAATAAATTTCTCTGAAACTTGAACTTCATCAAAAAAGAAGACCGTAGAACTAACATCAATAGATTGTTCTAAACGAATCTCAATTTGTCTAATAATTTCTTCAGGTTTTAAAGTAGCCTCAAAAACAGAAGCAATCTCTGCATCTTTTTCTAAATTAAAATATAAATAATGCTCAAAATTATTTCTACAAAATTCTTCAATAAGATATGTTTTCCCAATTTGTCTGGCTCCAATAATCATTAAAGGTTTATTTAAATTCAGTTTTTTCCATGTATTTAGTACATCTTCAAAAGTTCTTTTCATTCTTCAATTTCCCCATTTCATACACTATTTTATCATTCGAAAAAGAAAAATGCAACTTTTTGGCACCACTTTTTAATAAAAAATGCAACTTTTTGGTGTCACTTTCAAAAAACAAACTATTTTGATTTTCTCTTTTGGATTTTATATGCAATATACAAGGATAAACAATGTGGCGCTAAACGATTAAAAAACAAAGTTAATTTCATTAAAAAGGTTGGTACTATAATCATCTTTCTTTTAAACAACTTATCAATAGCATATTTAGCCACTTCATAACTGCTAGCTTCCCGAATCGCAAAAGT
>JAGHGS010000089.1 GCA_017888105.1 Bacilli bacterium | reverse complement strand
GCTTACCTACCATTTCACAAATCAAATATTTTTCATCTAATAAATCTAATTTAGATAAAATCTCTTTATAAAAGAAATACTTACGAAAATAATCATACAAAAACAATAGAATAAAAATTAAGAAATAAATAATAGTAAAACACCATCTAAATTCATCAACAATTTTAAAACCGATCATAAAGGATAAAAGAATAAAGTAAGTTAAAATAACAAGAACAATGATAATAATTTTATCTTTTAAATAATCTTTTAATTTCATAATAAAATATAACCTTGTCCTTTTCTTGTTTCAATCGCGTCCTCTACCCCTAGTTCTCTAAGCTTACTTCGAAGTCTACTAATATTAACAGTTAAAGCATTATCATTAATATATTCATCATTATTCCAAAGTTCCGTCATTAACTCATCTCTCGTTACAATACTTCCTTTTGCTTCATACAAGTAAAGAAAAATAATCATTTCATTTTTAGTTAAAATTACTTCTTCCTTATCTTTCTTCACAATTCCTCTTTTTACCTCGATAGTAAGATCATGGTATTCGATGACATCCATAATATTTTTTTCAAGTCTTTTTAAAACTGCTCCAATTCTTAAAAGTAAAATAGTTGGATTATAAGGTTTGGTTATATAATCATCTGCCCCATAACTCATCGATAAAACCTCATCTATCTCCGTATTTTTACTAGTTACCATAATAACAGGGATATTACTTACCTTTCTTAAATTTTTAAGTAATACTTCCCCATTCATATAAGGAATATTAATATCAAGCAAAATTAAATCAGGATGAATACTCAAAATATCATCCAACATATTACTATAACCTTCTAAAATTAAAGCTTCATAACCAGCATTACTAAGAAGCTCTTTTAATTCTCCCCTAACACTTTCATCATCTTCAATAATTAAAATCTTTTTCATATCTCTTCACATCCATAGTATATCATATTTTTAAGATTTTTGTATTTCTTCATACATCTTACTTTTAGGAAAAACAAAACTAACTTTTGTATATTCTTGATACTTAGACTCAATAGAAACAGCAATATCTAACTTTTCACTCAACTTTTTAACTAAATAAAGTCCAATTCCTGTTGCATACTCCTTCTTTCTGTTACTACCAGTAAACCCTTTATCAAATACTCTTGGCGCGTCCGATGCCCGGATTCCACAACCATTATCTAGTATTACTAAAACCACCTGATTATCATGCACTTCACTATAAATTTCAATTGTCTTTTCCTCTTTATCCAAATATTTAATCGCATTATTTAAAACCTGACGAATCATAAAGGATAACCACTTTTCATCCGTATAAACAAGTACTTCCAAATCATGAACATTTAACTTAATTTCATTATTTAATAAAACATCTTTATTTTTTAATATTAAAGGATGAATAATTTCATTTAATTTAATTTTTTTCACAAAATAATCTTTTTCAGCCGTATCACTTCTAGCATAATATAAAACTTGTTCTACATATTCTTCTATTTTTCTTATCTCATATTTTAAAGAAGCATCTTTCATATTATCAGCATATAAGGATAATGCGGCAATCGGTGTTTTAATTTCATGAGCAAAACTCTCAATATATTCCTCATAATCTCTTTCATTCTTTTCTATATCACTGATTTTATCATTCATCGCTTTAGAGGCTTCTTTTAAAACATAATAATAAGGATAACCCTCAATTGAATCATCTTTACGAATTATCTCTGAAATATAATATTTTTCTTTAAGCTTATCACAACTATGAATCATTTGCAAAGCCTTCCTCTTTTTCAGAAAATAAATAAAATACAAATAAAGAAAAGTAAAAAGCAAGATAAAAAGAACAAGTAGTATAGTAAAAATAAACGGTATTTCTAAAAGAAAAAAAATAAAAAAAAGAATAACACAGAAAACAAATTGAAAGAGGATAAAGATAATATTTTTTTCTAAAAACAATCCAAAACTCATATAAAATATCCCACTCCCCTTTTTGTCTTAACAAAATCACTTAGTCCAATATCATCTAACTTTTTTCTCAAACGATTAATATTAACAAGTAATATTGTCTCATCTAAATAGTACTCATCATTCCAAAGATACTCAATTAATTTTTCTTTACTTAAAACAATTCCTGCATTTAAAAACAAGTAATACAAAATTCGAAATTCATTTCGAGTTAATTCTACTTCTTGATCATGATATTTAACAACAGAAAAATGAAGATCAAGCACAACTTCATGAACAACTAACTCTTTATAACGAGTTGGATCATGTAGTTTTAATGCTCTTCTTATCTTTTCCATTAAAATATATTTATTATATGGCTTTGTAACAAAATCATCACCACCAGAAAGGATACTATTTAACTCATCTTCTTCCGTATTTCTACTCGTAACAAAAATAATTGGCGTTTGTCTATGTTTTTTGATCTCTTTGCAAATCATAAATCCATTTTCATTTGGCAAATTAATATCTAATAATAATAAATCATATTCTTGTTTAATAATGTCTTGAACAACATTTTGAAAAGAAGACAATGCCTCTACTTGATAACCTTCACTCTCTAAAAGAATTTTTAGTTCCTCACGAATTTTAGGTTCATCTTCCACAATAAATATTTTCATTTCTTCACTCTCCTACAGAAGAGAAGAGTAGCTAAAAATATTAAAACAACAGCAATAATTACTACTTCATAATGAACTGAAAAAGAAGGTGCCTCTACATCACTGACAACCGAAGGCTCACTAACCACTACAACTTCTTCAACTGGTATCTCATAATTCATATTCACATAATCAATAAGAGTAAGCGTATCCATCAAATTATAAGGAACATCTTCGATTACTTCTGCACCTAGTGTAATAAGGATCATCTCATGATCTTCATGATAAAATAAAGCTGACATACATAAACCAGCATTGGTTGTATTTCCTGTTTTACTTCCAATAATTTTCGAAGTATCCAAATTCAAAACTTCATTATATCTATTAACAGTTGCTTGCACTTCCAAGCCATTACTTAAAGTATAACTTTTTGTCGTATAAACAATTTTAAATATTGGATTTTCTAAAGCATAAGATAAAATAAGTAATTGGTCATGAGCGGTTGAGTAAGCACCCTCTTGATCAAGCCCAGTCGTATTAACATAGTGAGTATTTGTAGCCCCTATCCCAGTTGCAAGTTCATTCATCAAAGAAACAAATTCATCAACACTGCCACTTACAGCATACGCAAGAACTTGAGTAGCATCAGCCCCACTTGGAAGGATTGCAGCATATAACAAATCCATGTAAGTTACGGTATCACCAGACTTTAGTCCCGCAACGGAAGCATTCCAATAAATACCCGCTAACATTTCCCTAGTAATAGTAACAGTAGCATTAAAATCATCGATATTTTCTATGGCAGTTAATACTGTCATAATTTTAGTTAAACTAGCAATACTACGTATTTCATCACTATTTTTATCTAATATAACTGTATCAGCATCGATATCATAAACAATGGCAGCCTCACTATTGATCTCTGGCATATCTAAGGCATCTACACCAATCGGAAAAAAGCAAACGAGTAATAAAAGTATCTTTTTCATAGTATCCCTCTTCATACTAAAATATTATAGCAAAAAAACAAGAGATTTAAAACTAATATTTATCCCATCTTTTTGGTTTCTTCTAGTAACAAATCAAAATCTGATTTATATAATCTATCTTGCTTAACTCGATATTTTTCAAATTTACTTAAAGCTTTAAAGCAACTTGTCAAAATAATCTTGGTTAATGAAAGAACCGTTTTTCATTCTTTCCTTATCTAAAACATAACCTTGAATTGTAAATGTTCTTAAAACTCCAGTTGCCCATCTTCTAAATTGGGTTGCTCTCACAGAATTTAGTCTATATCCTACTGAAATGATAGCATCTAAATTATAACATTTCTTTTAACGTTTCTATTGCCTTATTTTTGAACTAATTCCATTTTGGAATAAGTTGAATTCTTCTCTAATTCTTTTTCATTATAAATATTAATTAAATGTTTAGCAATAGCAGGCTGCTCAACATCAAATAACTCCGCCATCGCTTTTTGCCTCATCCATAAGGTTTCATTTTCATAACGAACTTGAATCCCTTTTTCTTTTTCATCTACCTTAAATGTAAGAAATTTCTCTGCACTACTTCTAATCATTAAATCTTTCATTCAACCATCTCCCAACTTTTAAAATAAATACATTCTAACTTGTCATTAAACTTAATTTCATAAATACCATCATAGAAATCATTATTTTGCTTTAATATCCATTCCACAATGACGGTATATCTATCTATAGCTAATATTTTAAAATGAATCTCTTTAATATCTTCATTGCCATTCATTTTCTATTTCTTCTAAACTAGTATAAGGTTTCATAAAAGGAGTTTCTTGATAAAAATTAGTATATTTAAATAAAGATACAGCACCATTTATATCTTTATTAAACCAATAATCTTTTAATTTATTTAACCAATCTTCTACATATTGTTTATTCATAACTATTCACCTATATTTTCTAATTATTTTAAAGCCCTTTATATTTCTTTTTATCATATTCCAAATGGGTTTTATTTGTCCAATCTCGCATCTGTTTAGTCATTATTTGAATTTCATAAGGAATTTCCCTAGAAAAATCAGATACAACACGATATTGAAGGGTAATAGCTTTAAAGCCACTTGACTTAGGATTTTTAATATAATCAAACACCATACATATACGCTCACCAAAATCATTCCAATTTTGAGAAAAAATCTTTTTTACATCTTCTATGTCTTGTTCACAATCAACAGAAATTCTAAAGCCTATAATATCTGGAACCAAACAATTAATACTTCCGACATATCCTTTTTTTATTTGCAATTTTTGTTTCAATTTTATTTTGTCTACACTTTTTATTCTACTTTCAAGCAAAAATGGCTTTCCGTAATTTTGATATAATAATTTTAATATAGCTTCCTCCAAATTCATTTTCATTAAATTAGCAGCATTTAATAAACTTTCAAACGAATCCATATTTTTCCTCCAATATTTAACAATCTTTTTTTAATACTAATTTTCGATTATCTAAATACCCATCTAAATAATTTTTCCATTCAATAGCATTTTCTTCCCTAAATAGCTGATACAAAAAATCAATTACTACTTTTTCTCTAATTTCTGATTCCCTCTTACCACTTTCTGTAAGCATCATTCCTCTTAACTTCAATATTTTTTCAAACATATGACTTACACTACTATTTGCACACATACTTCCTGTTTCTGTTTTCATAAATTCATCAGTAGGAAAATCATTTTTATCAAAAAATGGTTTATTATGATTCATACAATAAGCATATTCTCTTAAAATACCATTCGCACCTAATGCATCACACATATCTGCATCAGATACAACCATACCTTCTATTGTATCTGGAGCAAACCCTTTTAAACGTTTGCTATAGCCAATACATCTAAGAGCAGAACACACCTCTTTTTGAATATCAGAATTAAAACCACAATGATTCATTATTGCTCTAGCATTTGTTAAATGATTGGCATAATCCATGCCAAACAATTTATAATCATCAACATCATGAAGTAGTGCAATCAATGATACTACTTCTAAATTAGCATTCTCATCTAAAGCAAATCTTAAAGATAAATCTAAAACTCTATTAATATGATCCATTCCATGACCACTTTTATCTTTATCTAATAACAAAGAAACTTGACTCTTAACTTCCTCGATCATAACTCATTCTCCAAACTTTTAAAATTGATTTCTTTTCCTTTTTCACAATGCTTATAAAAATCGATCATCAAAATATAATAATCAGGTTTCTGATATTCATACATTGCTAAATTTTCTAAAGTATAATCACTATTTAATAATGTTTCTATAAACTTTCTCTTAACATCATCAAATAATTCATTTAAAGTATTATATTCATGAATTCCTCTATAAGCTTCCCATGAATGTTCAAACCAGTAATATTTATTATTTTTCTGAAAAGTTAAAAAAGTATGATTTGGATAATTATTATCATCATAATAAATAATAAAATAAGTTTTAATATAATATCCTTTAAAATAATATCTTTCCAGTTCTACTTGATCAAAACAAACACCTAACTTATTTTTCATTACTTCTTTTGGACTTTGTAATTTATAATGATAAGGAAAAGAATCATAATCACCTATATGTTTTTGATTATCTTGATCTACCCATCCATACTCTATATCACTCATAAACTCCATAACATCAAATTCCGTATAATAATTCCAAATACCAAGTTGTCCTTTTGCTTTTATTGGTTCTTCTAGTGGTTCAATACTATCCAATATCCAAGCATATCTTCCCTCTTTATATTCACCACATAGATATTCCTCAAAATGATTTATTTTCATATCTTCTACATATTCTTTTGTCATATAAATACAATTGACTAACCTACATTTACAAATAATCATACCAAAATCGAAAGATTCATTACCAAGTAAATCGAAAAGCTCTTTTCTATTTCTCGTTTCTTTATCTATCTTTGTAACACTAGCATGAATATACAATTCTCCCCGATAGTTAGTTTTAAAGCTTCTTGTTTCTACTAACTTTTTCTTTTCTTTAATTAGTGTTGCAAAAGGTTCTCTTATGCTAAGTACTTTCATATGATACCACCTAAATCAAGTATAACATTTACTTAGAAAAAGATAAAGATATTCATTTCAAAAGATTAATAATTCTCAGTAACAATTTAAAATTTTAAACATAGAAAAAGCTACCCAATAAAGTAGCTTATCTTCTTGCTTGACCTTGTTCACAATTAATTGTGATTAACATTTCATCCATCTCTTGAATACATTGTAAATAAATCTCAGAACCTACTGGACTCTTTATTTCAACTTTTGCATTTTTTAAATATTGAGAAAAAATCAAAATATTTTCTGAATCTAACATATTTACATCAATTGCCTCCATAAAAATATCAAAATATTCTATCCAAGACTTTAAAGAAATTTTATAACGCAACATTTCTTCTTTAGCAAACCATAATGTCAAAAAAGTAGATAACTTCTTATTTCTAAGTTTCGCTATCTTATTAGCAATAATTTGCATAATTACATAAATTCTAACATTATTTTGCATATTTTCATTTACTCTTTCTGCTAATAAATAGTATAATTCTTCTAATTCTTCGATATTAAAATTTTCTTTCATATAAAACTCCCTTGATTAGCAAATATTCTACCATATTTTTATATTCTTATCAAGTTATCATTTATTACAAACAGGATAAATTCATAAAATCGTAAAAAGAACTATACAGATAAAATTTTAGTAATTTCTTTTTCAAAATTAGTATTTAATAGAAACCGAATTGAGTTCATACTTAATTTGGTTTTTTCTTTATAATTC
>JAGHGS010000088.1 GCA_017888105.1 Bacilli bacterium | reverse complement strand
TTACCTAATGGATTTAATAGTGAAATATTTTAATACAAAATTTGAAAAAATAAATAAAAAAGGAGTTAAAGTAGTTATTTCGGGAAGAAAAATAAATTTAAGAGAGGATGTTATTGAAGCGATTAATAACATTGAAGAAAAAACGAAAAATAATACAGCTGGGATTCTAAATATTTGCCTAAATTATGGTGGACAAGAGGAAATCATCGATGGGGCAATACGCCTTGCCGAAGATATCAAAAATGGATTAGATGTAACAAGTTTCAAAAGAGAAGATTTTTATCGTTACATGTATCATGAATTACCACCGATTGATTTACTGATTCGAACAGGTGGCGAACTTAGAGTAAGTAACTTTATGCTTTATGAAATGAGTTATAGTGAATTTTATTTTACGAATACTTACTTTCCTGATTTTGATAAATCAGAATTTAATAAAGCACTATTTATGTATGAAAATAGAGATCGTCGCTTTGGAGGAAATCATGATGAAAAAAGTAATTAAATTCTTTGATCATCATCGACTTCTTTTAGTGCTATTAATTTTATTGTTCATAGTACTTTTGTTTTTGACAATTAATTCCTATCTATTTCTTCATTACGATTTTAATGCTTTAAATTGTACCAAAGAAATAGATGAAGAATATTGTTATTATAAAGAAAAAAAGATATTTGTTAATCCAGAACAAAGTAAAAAGGCCTTTTTTTATAAACAAGCAGATATCATTGAAGAATTACAAAAAAATTACCATTTAGATGACTTTAATTTTTATACTGCGTACTATTATTTTGTAGCATCCAAATTACAATATGAAATAAATGGTGAGTATAAAATACTACAAGATTTTTTTAAAACTTATGTAGATACTTATAATTTAGAAGATTTTTATATAAATAACAACTTTTATTTTAACTTATTTTATCGTTATAAAATTTATTAATATCTTTTCCTTTTTAAGGTTTTGTAGTATAATATTTTTAGTTTTTGGATTGGGAGGATTCATATGAAATTTAAAATAACACCAAAAGATTTTTTAATATTTTGTTTATATTGCATATTATTATTATATTTATGTGCTATTGCTGTTTTAAATTTCTCATCTTTTATTAATGAAGGAGAATTTTATGGCTTACTCCCATTTAAAGCTTTTACGAAGGATTATATTGTAATTACCTTATTTATGTTTGTAATTGCTTTAATTTTAATCTTTACAAGCGTTTCATCTTATATATTTAATAAGGAAAAGGGGAAAGGCTTTGGAATTAAACTTGGTGAGAAGCAAGAAAGCGGATATGCAAGATGGAGTACTGATAAAGAAATTAAAAATGATACGAATGTAGCAAAAGTAGATCCTAAGGCAGAAACGCTAAATGCAGCCGGAATTCCTCTAATTAACAATGGTAAAGAAATATGGGTAGATAATGGAGAATATCATAATTTAGTAATTGGTTCTACTGGATCCGGTAAAACTCAAACGATTGTAAAACCAATGGTAAATTTACTTGCTAAAAAAGGTGAGTCCATGATTATTACAGACCCTAAGGGTGAGATTTACAAGTATGCTGCAACAGCTCTAAAAGAACGTGGTTATAAAATTATAGTTTTAAATTTTAGAGAACCAGCTCATGGAAACGCATGGAATCCTCTAACACTACCTTACAGATATTACAAAGAAGGAAATACGGATAAATCAACCGAATTATTAGATGACGTTGCTCTAAATATTTTATATGATCAAACCAAGAAAAGTAATGACTCAGACTTCTGGGAAAAATCTGCAGCGGACTATTTCTCTGGTTTAGCACTAGGCTTATTTTATGATGCGAAAGAAAAAGAAGTAAACTTAAATAGTATTAACTACATGTCAAGTGTTGGCGAAGAAAGATATGCAACAAGCAATTACATTAAAGAGTACTTTAACTTAAAAGGTCCAGAATCAAGTCCTTATATCTTTGCTTCAAATACTATCAATGCACCAAATGAAACAAAAGGAGGTATTTTATCTACATTTAGACAAAAAATTCGTTTATTCTCATCAAGAGAATCTCTAAGTGAGATGCTTGCTTACAGTGATTTTAATATGCAAGATATTGGTCGTGAAAAAACAGCGGTATTCATGATTATTCATGATGAGAAAAAAACATATCATTCGTTAATGACAATCTTTATTAAACAATGTTATGAAACACTAATTGACGTAGCCCAAGAAAATGGAGGCAAACTTCCATTTAGAACAAACTTTATCCTAGATGAGTTTGCTAATATGCCACCTCTAAAAGACGTGGATTCTATGGTTTCAGCAGCTCGTTCTCGTGATATAAGATTTACCTTTATTATTCAAAACTTTGCTCAATTAAATGATGTATATGGAAAAGAAGTAGCAGAGATTATCAAAGGTAACTGTGGTAATTTAGTATACTTAATTTCTACGGAATTAGCCGCTTTAGAAGAAATATCAAAAATGTGTGGAGAAGTGAAATCAAAAGAAAAAGATAAAACTGCATCAACTCCACTTGTAACGGTATCTGATTTACAAAAATTAAAATTATTTCAAGCAATTATCATAAGACTTCGTATGAACCCATTTAAAACAAAACTTGAACCCGATTTTAAAATGGATTGGGGAATGAGGCGAGAAGAAGCTCCATATCCAAATAGAGAAATCAAAAAGATTGAATTATTTGATTTAAAGAAATTTGTTACCGAAGAAAAAAGAAAACAAATGATGAATAATTTAGAAAATAACAATCCAAGTTCAACGCCATTTAGTAGTAATTTTGGAAATCCGTTTACATCTGGTGGAATGATGAATCCGTTCAGCTCTTCTGTAGGACCATCACCATCTTCACCAATAAATACAGGAGCAAATCAAATGCCGTCTACTTCTCCGTTTAGTTCCAATCCAATGTTTAATAAACCAATGAGTAGCTTATCAGATATGGATATTGATCAAATGATGAAAGACATTGATCGAAGATTAAAGGAACTAGATGAAGAAGAGGCAAGACAAAAAGCAGAAATGGAAAAGGCGAATAAGGAAGTACCTGCTTCACCAATTTCACCATCTCCATCTATAGAACCAGCATCCGAACTTTCAAAAGAAAAAGTAATAGATCAAACAATAAATAACGGAACATCAACTATTATGGATAAAGCACCAGAACAAGTAGAAAATATTTCTAATCAAGAAATAAAGAAAGAAGAACCGGTAAATAATAAACCTAAAATTAATGTAGATGCCGATAGTATTATTGTAAATGATAATGTTATTACTGATGATGAATTTTTTGATGATTTCTTCAACGAATAATTATATAAATTGATAAAAGTCCCGTAAATTATGTATTTATGGGATTTTTTGTGTGATAAAACCTCGATAAACATTACTAAAATTTCGTGCGTAATACTCAAGTAATACTCACTTTTATGTGAGCATATTTAGAGCTCCAATATATTTAATATAAAAAATAATTTGATTAATTAATTTTTAGAATATAGAAAATAATTTTGTAATTTATATGCAATTTTTAAAAAAACTTGCATATAATAAATGTGTGTTGACACGTGTAAAAAAATGTGATAAAATTAATACAGAAAGGAGGGAAGCAGTGGTTGTTAAAAAAGTGATAAAGGCACTAGAGAAAGATGGTTGGGTTCTTGTAAGTCAAAAAGGTTCACACATGAAGTTTAAAAAAGACAGCAAGACTTGTATAGTGCCTAATCATAAAGGGGATATCCCCAAAGGAACTTTATCACAGATTGTAAGATACACAGGGATTAAGCTTTAATTCCTGTGTGGTCTCTTTAATAATCACTGTATGATGACAATGAAAAAATATTTCTATCCAGCTCTATTTTCCAAAGACGGAGAAGTCTATAATGTAAAATTTATAGATTTTGATAATATTTTTACATATGGTACTGGTTTTGACGAAGCATATTATATGGCACAAGATGCTTTATACGCTATGTTACCTGAATATAAAGATAATTTGCCAAAACCAACATTTAATTATATGGATATTAAAGTCAATGATAATGAATTTATTACTATGGTAGAATTAGACCCAGTAGAGCATGAAAAGAAAATATCTTCAAAAACAGTTAATACAACAGTAACTATGCCTGAATGGTTAAAAAATCTTGCGGATATGAAAGGTATTAATTTTTCAAAGTTATTGCAAAAGAGTATAAAAGATGAATTAAATTTGTTATAATTATAAAAATGTGATATAATAATTTTAACAACCACCGTTTCCCAACAAACGGATTTAAAAATAAGGCAAATGTACAAGCCTTATTTTTTATATCTCATAAAATAAAGTGTGATGAGCTATGAAAAGATTAAATATAAAAGATTATTATAAAAATATGGGAACTCTAATTGATATTCAACATCCAGTAGATTATGCTACATATCATCATCCTGATAGTATCAATATTCCTTATGAAAAACTAATGCTTAATTATAAAACACTACTAGATAAAAATAAACGTTATTTCATCGTATGTAACAAAGGAACAAAATCAAGAAAAGCCGTAAGTATATTAGAATACTATGGCTATGATGTAACGCAAATGAGTTATGAATAATTGATACTATAAAAAGAGTATCAATTTTCTTTTAAATACTTTGGTCCATTCGTTCTTCCTAAAAGATAATCAGCACTAATATGATATTTTTTACAAATAGTATATAAAAAAGGAGTAGCAATTAAATATCTTCCACGTTCATAATCTGCAATAACAGATTGAGTAGTATTAAGCATAGATGCAAGTTTAACTTGGGTAAGTTTATTTTCTTTACGAAATTCTTTTAATCTTTGCCCAACAGTTTTAATATCTAAATCTTGATTTAAATGAGGATATTGTCTAACTTTAGTAAACTTAAAAATATAATCGATTGAAACATTAAAAAAGTTAGCTAAAGTAATCAAATGCTTAGAGGGAATTATAGTATATTCGGTTTCATATAAACTATATACTTTACCTTGAATATTAATTACTGCTGCAATATCACTTTGTAGCAAATTAGATTCTTCTCTAAGTTCCTTTAATTTATCACCATAATACATAACTTTTTCACCAAAAATATTTTCTCATTTTAAAAAGATAAAATGATTTTATTCATAAAATACCGATATTTTTCTTGACTTTTAGTATATCCAAATTTATAATTAATATGTAAGCTAGGGAACTCATATCCTAGCATCATGGAAGGGTAGTTAAAGTTATGAAATTTGAGGTATTAAAACAAAGTAATTTAAAAAGAAATATTATCATAGGAGTAACAGCAGTACTAATAATAAGCACTATAATACTAACATTTACGAAAGCAAAGTATCGAGTAACTGAGAGTATACCTCTAGTAAACGGAACAATTAATTATAGTTTAGCCGATTTAAATGCTGTTGCAATTTATATTAATACAGCTGATGGTTATATTAAAAGTGATACTGTTCCAGAATCAGGATATGTACTTAGTGAGGAGGAAAGTTATTGTATGGTAAATGGTGCAGAAGACACAAATATAGCATTATCTTATAATGTAGATACAAAATCTTTAAGTGTAAGTCCAATAACTACCAAAGGAACAAAGTGTTATCTATATTTTGACGAAGAACCAAATGCTGCCGGAACAATAGAGGATTTATATGAGGATAACCAAGATATGTTAGCTTATGATGATTATGGAAATTTAAGATATATAGGAGTAAATCCTAATAATTATGTATCCTTTAATGATGAATTATGGAGAATTATTGGTGTATTTAATGAAGATACTCATAGTATAGGCAAAGAAAGATTAATTAAAATAATAAGAAATGAATCATTAGGAAATTTTGCTTGGGATAGTGCAAATACAAATAATTGGTCCACAGCAAGTTTACAAACAACTTTAAATGGAGATTATCTAAATGGTTCAGGATCGTATACATCAACAGGTATAACAAGCGATGCAAGAAATATGATAGAAAATGTAACATGGAAATTAGGAGGAACAGAGTTACCAAGTGTATATGTAGATAATTTTTATATAGCTGAGCGCGGGACAACGGTATCTAGTGGAAGGCCAACGGAATGGACAGGAAAAGTAGGACTCATGTATCCAAGTGATTACGGGTATGCAACAGAGGGTGGAGAAACAATAGATAGAAATACTTGTCTAACAAGTACTGTACTAAATAGTTGGAGCTATTATAAAGATTGTGGTGATAATAGTTGGCTATTATTAAACAGTAGCTATGATCAATGGACTATAACTCCACTTTCATCGTATTCTGATAGTGTCTTCACCATATTTGATATTGGACAAGTTGGATATAGTGACTCAACTTTTACAATGAGTGTGCATCCATCTGTCTATCTAAAGTCAAATGTTGATATAACATCAGGCGATGGAACTAGTACAAAACCTTATCAATTACAACTAACTTAAATGTAAAAATTCAAAACTTTACATTTTTTTATTGCAAAGTTTTATATTTCATGTTATATTATAACTGTATTAGTACATATAATACAATTAAGGAGAGAAATTATGATTGAAATTAAAAATCTATCAAAAAGTTTTGATGGCAAGAATTATGTCTTAGAAAACTTGAATTGTAAAATTAAAGACAATGCTATCTATGGTTTAGTTGGTGCTAATGGAGCAGGGAAATCAACACTATTAAGACTAATTAATAGTATCTACATTCCTGATAATGGCAACATTCTTATAGATAATGAAGAAGCTTATGACAATGAGGCTTTAAAACAAAAGATGGTCTTTGTACCAGATGACCTATATTTTTATCCTAGTTATACTTTAATGGATATGGC
>JAGHGS010000087.1 GCA_017888105.1 Bacilli bacterium | reverse complement strand
TAGTTTGGTAAGAAGTTTACCGTGTTTTTGTTGATATCTCTTAAAAGTTCCATAGAAATTTTGGCAAGTTTTGCTTCGGTATAACGGTAAGCTGCTGCTCCATATCCTTCAATATTACCAAAGTTTCCATGACCATCTACTAACATATAACGGTAGTTAAAGTCTTGAGCCATTCTTACCATTGCCTCATAAATACTTGAATCTCCATGTGGGTGATATTTACCCATAACATCACCAACAATAGTCGCTGATTTACGATGTTGTTTATCTGGAGTTAAGCTATTTTGAAGCATATCATAAAGAATTCTTCTGTGTACTGGTTTTAGACCGTCTCTTAGGTCTGGTAGTGCACGAGATACGATAACACTCATGGAGTATTCTAGAAATGAGTCTTTTATTTCTGTTACAATATTGTTTTGTTCTAATCTATCCATAATAACCCTCCTTAATAATCTAGATTCTTAACGTATACAGCATTTTCAGCGATAAACTCACGACGTGGTTCTACTTCTTCTCCCATTAACTTAGAGAATATTTCGTCTGCTGCAATCGCATCATCCACTGTAATTTGTCTTAATACACGTTTATTGATATCCATGGTTGTTTCATTTAATTCTTCAGCATCCATTTCTCCTAGACCTTTCATACGAGCAATATCATATTTGGTTGTTGGAGATAATGTTGCAAGATATTCATCTCTTTCTTTTTCATTTAGTACATATTTAATCGTTTTTCCATGCTTTATAACGAATAATGGTGGTTGGGCAGCATATACGTGTCCAGCTTCCACAATTGGCTTAAAAAAGCGGTAAAATAACGTTAAAAGTAATACTCTGATGTGCGAACCATCGACATCGGCATCGGTCATGATAATAATTTTATGATATCTTAATTTATCTAAGTTAAAATCTTCACCTATACCTGTTCCAAAAGCGGTAATAATTGTTCTTATTTCTTCATTGGATAAAGCACGGTCCAAACGAGCTTTTTCAACATTTAAAATCTTACCACGAAGAGGAAGTATTGCTTGAGTCATACTGTCTCTACCTTTGATCGCAGAACCTCCTGCTGAATCTCCCTCGACTAAGAAGATTTCACTTACAGATGCATCTTTGCTCTTACAATCGGCAAGTTTACCGAAGAAGTTTGTTACATCTAAGTCTCCTTTACGACGAGTCATTTCTCTTGCTTTTTTGGCTGCTAATCTAGCACGTGATGCCGTCATACATTTGTCAATGATTGCCTTAGCAACACTTGGATTTTCCATCAAAAAGCGTTCAAATCCTTCACTAAAGATATCACTAGCAATTTTTCTTACTTCACTATTACCTAATTTTGTTTTTGTTTGTCCTTCAAATTGAGGATCTGGATGTTTACAGGAAATAATCATTGCTAGACCTTCACGACAATCATCGCCAGTTAAAGAATCATCATTATCTTTTAACATTTTATTATTTCGAGCGTAATTGTTAATAATTTTCGTTAAAGCAAATTTAACACCATCTTCATGGGTTCCACCTTCATAAGTATTAATGTTATTTGTAAAAGAATAAAGACTTGAATTATAAGAATCATTGTATTGCATTGCAACTTCAATACTTATACCATTTTCTTCTCCTTCAACATAAATAATATCTTCATGGAGTGGTTGTTTATTTTTATTTAACATAGCAACATATTCTATAATTCCACCGTTATAACAGAATGTATCTTTTTTGCCTTCGCCACGTTCATCTATTAAAATGATGCGTAATCCTTTATTTAAGAAAGCAAGCTCTCTTAATCGATTTGCTAATGTATCATAATCGTATTCAGTTGTTTCTTTAAAAATGGTTGGATCTGCTTTAAAAGTAACTGTCGTACCAGTTCTATCTTTGGCACATTCTTCGGTTACACGCATTGGAGCAACTGGATGTCCTCCATTTTCAAATCTTTGATAGTGAACTTCACCATCACGGTATACTCTTACTTCTAGCCAACTAGATAGAGCATTTACAACGCTCGCTCCTACACCATGCAAGCCTCCACTTACTTTGTATCCGCCGCCTCCAAATTTACCGCCGGCATGTAATACCGTAAAAATAGTTTCAATCGTAGATAAACCGGTTTTAGCATTAATTCCAACTGGCATTCCACGTCCATCATCTCGAACTGAAACAGAATTATCTTTGTGAACAACGACTTCAATATCATCACAAAAACCTGCTAAAGCTTCATCCACTGCATTATCTACAATTTCCCATACAAGATGGTGTAATCCTTTTTCACTGGTTGAACCAATATACATTCCCGGGCGTTTTCTTACCGCTTCTAGTCCTTCTAGTACTTGTATATCACTATCTGAATATTCATTTGGCATATTTACTCCTCCTCTACTTTGCCATCTTTAACGTAAAATTTTTTGGCATTTTTTAATAGTTTTTCATCAACATAGGCTATTTCTGTAGTTGTTATAAATGTTTGTAAATCGGTATCAATTAAGGCTAGAATATTATTTATCTTTTCTTCATCTAACTCACTAAATAAATCATCCAAAATTAAAATAGGTTTTTTGTGTAATTTATTTTCAATATTTTTTATTTCTGCTAGTTTAAAAGAAATAATACTATTTTTTTGTTCACCAACGGATGAAAACTCTTTGACAATTTCACTATCAATTTTAAACTCTAAATCATCATGTTGAATTCCAAAAATGGTTTTTCCTAAAAATATTTCCCGGGAAATATTTTTTTCAAACATTTTTAAAATAGATTCTTTCGATTTGTTTATAAATTCGCTTTTATAAACTACTTTTAAAGTTCCTTTGTGAGTGATTTCATAATAAATATCACTGATATAAGAATTGATATTGTTAATAAACTCAGTTCTTATCCACATTATTTTCAAGCCTAATTCTACTAATTGTTCAGTTAAAATCTTTAAAAAAGCATCATCATAACTCTTTTTTTTATTTAAGGCTTTTAAATAAGCATTTCTTTGTTTTAGAACTTTATTGTAATTTGTTAATAATAATAAATATTCATTGTTAATCCCTGAAATTTCAATATTTAACATTTTTCTTCTTATACTTGGTGTATCTTTAATCATTTTTAAATCGTCAGGGTTAAATAAAATTATATTGACTCTCGTAATATAATCACTTATTTTTGCTATTTTATTATTATCAACTTTAATTCTTTTACCAGCATTATTTATTATTATTTTGTAATTATTTAAAATGGTATTTTTTATAGTTCCTTCGATTTTAGCAATATTCTTTCCTCTTTTAATAACAATATTATCATTATTCGAGCGAAATGTTTTGGTTAAACCAAGCATATAAATCGCTTCTATAATATTTGTCTTTCCCATTCCATTTTTTCCGTAGATTATATTTACTTTAGGAGAAAACTTTAATTCTAATGTTTCATAATTACGAAAATTTAATAATTTCAAACTACTGATTTGCATTTTTTAGCCCCTACTTTGTTGATATATTAAAATTAATGGTATAATCGTACTCCTATACCTATTAATATTATATCATAAAAAAACACCTTTTTAAAGGTATTTTTTGCTTTTTCGGCCTCTTAATGAGGATTCTAAACGTATTGCTCGTAAAACTTGTTTATCAAAATTTGCAAAACAAATATCTAGCTCGATTTTTTGATTATTTTTAAATATAATAGTAAGTCGATTATGGCGATTTAAAAAGTATTTTTGAATATTTTCTAAAATAAACCACTTACATAAGGGATTTTTGCTTGAATGAGTGGGTATTAAAATTAAAGATTTTATTTCATCCATTATAATTGGTGGTTTATAGGATGATCCAATTAAATAAGAACTTCCTCTTCTTCTGCCTTCAAAAGTAGAACCATTTAAATTACAATTGTACTCTAACATCTTTGTTATGGATTCTTCTAATAAAAATTCTTTATTCCACTCCATCACTTTTGTTTTTTTTCCATTTGGAAACAGTGCTAATGTTTTTTCGTTAATTATATACGGCATACCAATGCCCCCTTTCATGTAATGTTATATCACATAAAAGAGAGCTTTTTTGTCGAACCGTGTCAACCCATTTTAATAAGTTTTGATTGGTAAAATGAGTTGAATTAGAGATTCATCGGTAAGTGATTTAATGATTAGAGGCTTTACATCACTATTTAATAATAATAATATTTCATCTTCTCCTAAAGTTTTAATTGCTTCTAACATATATTTGGATGAAAATGATATTTCTAGATGATCTTTATTATTTGTTTCTACCATTAATTGTTCTTCTACTTTACCGATTTCAGAAGCATATGAATTAATAATCATTTTCGTGTTTTCTAATGTCATTTTAACAATATTCTTATCTTTTCCTTGGGTAAGAAGTGCAGCTCTATCGATGGCATCATTGAATTCTTTTTTATAAACTTTTACAATATAGGCAAATTCACTTGGAATTAGATTCGAAGTATTTGGATAATTGCCACTTAATAAATTTGTTTGAAAATTAATATTTTTATATTTAAATAATACCTTATTATTAAATATATGCATTTCAATGTTACTATCATCTGTTATAATACGTTCTAATTCCATAATATTTTTACCTGGTATTACGATTTCAACGTCTTTTTCAACGGGTGCTAGTAATTTAATATTTTTCTTTGCTAAACGATAAGAGTCAGTAGCAACAGTTTCTAATACATCTTTAGAAAATTTGAAGTTTACTCCTGTTAAAATTGGTCTTAACTCTTGATTTGAGATAGCAAAGACCGTTTGATTAATGATTGTCTTAAATACTTCTCCACTCATAATAATTGGATCTTTATTTTCTTCTAGTTTTACATCTGGATAGTCATTGATATCTAGACAGTTTAAATTATATTGATTGTTCTCGGTATATATTTTAATTTTTAGACCATCAATTACTTCAAAATTAATTAAATCACTTGGCATTTTTCTTACAATGTCTAAGATATATTTACTTTGGATAATAATTCCACCTAAATTGCTTACTTGTTTAATATCTTTTGATTCAATTAATACCTTAATTGTTAGTTCTGAATCACTTGCAGTTAAATATAAACCATTTTGAGTTAATTCAAATTTGATTCCGTTTAGTACAGGTATTACGTTTTTTGTTGATATTGCTCTAATAACATTATTTAATCCTTCTAAGATTACACTTTTTTCAATTGTAAATTTCATATTCATTCCTTCTTTCTAAAAAATATTATTATTTATTATAGTGTTAATAATGTTTGTAACTTAGTTTTTTCCTTTATTTAAGATATTTTTTTCTTTTTTTTGATGTTTATAACTTGTTTTTTATTCACATTCCATCACAAGTTATTTACAATTTTGCTTTTATTTCTTTTATCGCTCGCTCTAATTCATGATTTGTTAGTAATTCTTGTTCAATTTTATCACAAGCAAATATAACAGTTGAATGATCTCTGCCTCCAAATTCTAGGCCAATTCTTGGGAATGTTTCATCCGTTTCCATTCGACATAGATACATGGCAAGTTGTCTTGGATGGGCGACTTTGTTACTTCTTTTCTTTCCTTTTAAATCATCTACTGTTATATTGTAATGGTCTGCGACGGCTTTTTGAATTTTCGTGATGTTATTGTTCGAGTAGATATTTTTATTTACGAAGTCTTTCAGTGCTTCGCAAGTGAATTCCAGATCGATTGTTTTTGGAACAATCATTGCTGTGTACGCCATTAATCGATTAACTGCACCTTCTAAGAAGCGAATATCATTTGGACAAGCATTTGCAATATATTCAATGCTCTCTTCTTTTATTAGTCCAGCGATACTTGTATTTTCTATTTTTTTTCGTATAATTCGACATCTTAAATCAAAATCTGGAGGATAAATATCAACAGGTAGTCCCCACATAAATCTTGATCGCAATCGTTCTTCTAATATTTTTAAGTCTTCTGGAGAACGGTCACTACTAATAATGATTTGTTTATTAGATTGATGTAGATAATTAAAAGTATTAAAGAATTCTTGCTGGGTTTTTTCAGCTCCTACTAAATACTGTATGTCATCAATAATTAAGACATCAACGTTTCGATATTTATTTTTAAAATCATTTGCATATTCTACTGTATTTTTAGCATTATCGGGATTTGCAATATTGGTATATTCAGTCATAAATTCATCACAAGTGCAATAAAGTACTTTTCGATTGGAGTTTTGTGTAATAAAATTACCGATCGCATGCATTAAATGAGTTTTACCAAGTCCACTCTTTCCATAAATAAATAATGGATTGTGGATTCGTCCGGGAGCTTCTGCAACTGCCATTGCTGCTACTTTTGCTAGTCGATTGGTATCTCCTACTACGAAATTATCAAAATTTAAATTTGGATTTAGATTTGTTTGAAATTGATTGTTGATAACTTCATCGTTATTAACAACTGGAGCTGGTGTGTCTTCAATATCACTTTCTAAAACAAAGTTAATATCATAATTGATATTTGTTATATTTGCTAATGTTTTTTCAATTAAAGAGTAATAATTATCACCAAGCATTTTTTTATGAATTTCCATGGGGACCTTGAAAGTTATTTTTTCATCGGTTAGATTCACAATTTTTAAATCATTAAACCAAGCATGAAAAGATGCTGGATTAATTTCTTTATATATATCATCTAAGAATTTTTTTAGTAATTCGTTCTTATCCAACTTAAACCTCACCCCACAGTCTGGACTTTTTACACAATAATTGTATCGCATTTTTTTTGTAATTTAAAGTCTAAAATAGCAATTTTTTTTATTCACATGTTATCCACATGAATTAACCATTATAATACCTTAATTGAAAGTATTTATCAACACTATCCACAATTTTTTTTAAAATTTTGATTTTTATTCACATTGATGATTTTGATTTAAAATGTTGATAGTGTGGATAACTTTTGTTTTAGATACACAAGATACGGTTGTTACTATCGTTTTATGGTTTTGTGTGTTTGTGGATAACTAATAAGTTATTCACTTTTTAATTAAAAAAGAGTGTGGATAATTTATAATGATATGAATGCTTTAAAAAATGAATTGTGAATGAAAAGTGAATAATTTGTCGAAACCTTTATTTTAAGAGGTTTTTCCTAAAAAAACTTGACTTGCGAGAAATAAAATATTATAATTAAACCACTTGAATTTTTAAGGAGGTGCTACGCATGAAAAGTACATTTCAACCTAATAATCGTAAAAAAGCTAAAAAACATGGATTCTTTGCTAGAAAAGAAACTAATATTTTAAAAAATAGACGTAAAAAAGGTCGTAAAGTTTTATCAAAATAACCACTTTCTTTCTAGTGGTATTTTTTTTCTTGATTTAATTTAGGAGTGATGATTTGAAAAAGTATGAAGTTGTAAAAAAAAATGATGATTTTAATGATATAATTAATACAGGTAAGTGTTTAAAAAGTCATTTTTTTAATATATATTATAAGGATGGCGATTTCAATTATCCTAGATTTGGTATTGCTGTAAGTAAAAAATATGGTAATGCGGTAGAAAGAAATAAAGTAAAAAGACAAATTCGAAGTTTGATTGATCATAATAAAAATTTATTTTCAAATGGAAAGAATTATATTATAATGGTAAGGAAGGGAGTTAAGGGAATAAATTACTCTAAGATGGAACAAGATTTTGTTCATTTGTTACAGAAAGGAATTTAGATGAAAAAAGTTAAAATTGGTATATTAGTATTACTTGTATTTTCTTTAACAGCTTGTGGAAATAGCAATTATATTACGGATGATGGTACGCCAGTTGAATATAAAAAGACTGGACAAATATTACAGAAAGATATTTTATGTAAGCCAGAAGATTCGGAATTAGATGCTTTATATAAAGAATATGGAGATCAAACAAAAATTAATTATGATGATTTACCTCTTTGTAGTGAATTTCATTTGTCTAGTAATGAAGCGGATGGTATTTGGGAAGGAATTTTTGTTAAACCTCTTGCTTTTCTAATTTTGAAGCTTGGTTATTTAATTAATAGTTTTGGTTTAGCTGTTATTTTAATTGGATTAGCAATTCGTCTTATATTAATGCCTATTTCTAGAAAAACAATGAGACAATCTAGTAATATGAAAAAAGCTCAACCAGAGATTGCTAAAATTGAAAAGAAATATGCTGGAAAAACAGATAATGAATCAATGCTTGCTAAATCGCAAGAAATGATGCTTGTTTATAAAAAATATAATATTAGTCCTTTTGGTAGTTGTTTGCTAGCTTTTATTCAACTTCCACTATTCTTTGCATTTTTGCAAGCGATTAATCGTACACCGGCAATATTTGAAGATACTTTTTTAGGACTTACTTTGGGTCAAACTCCTATTAAGGGACTTTTAGAATATCATCAATGGGCGTATTTAATTATTATTGCTTTGATTATTTTAACTACTTATTTGTCATTTCGAAATTCTATGTCTACTACTCAAACTGGGAACCAAGACATGGAAAGACAAATGCAATTTATCTTTAAGTTTATGATTATTATGATTTCAGTAGCATCTTTATATTTATCAACTGCAATTGCATTATATTGGATTGTTACGAATGGATTTGTTGTTCTTCAAAACTTTATCTTTAAAAAGATTGATCAAAGGGAAGAAACAAAAGATCAAATTATTGTTCCTTATAAGGATAAAAAGAAAGATAAGAATAAAAAAGATAAGAAGAAAGGAAAATAATCATGAATGTAGTAAAAGAAATAGCAAAAACGAAAGAAGATGCTTTAGAGCAAGTTTTAAGTAAATTAAATGCAGAGGAAGAAGCAGTAATCTTTTCTTTTAAAGAAATTAAAGGTGGACTTTTTAAAGGAGTTACTTATGAATGTAGTGGTTTCTTAAAAAATGATATTTTAATGGAAGTACAAGAATATTTAAAAAATATTTTAGAAGGAATGGGATTAGAAGTTTCTTTTGAGGTTAGTACGAAAGAAAATGTTACTACTTTAAAAATGTATTCTTCTAATAATGCGATTCTTATTGGAAAGAATGGTGGAAATTTAGAAGCTTTAACTGTATTAGCTAGACAGTTTATTAAAAATATTACTTCAAATGGTCCAAGAATTATGTTGGATGTTGAAGATTATAAAGATCGTCAAATAAAAAAATTAGAAAGGTTTGCTAAAAATCTTGCTCGAGATGTTGTTCGAACAAAAACGGACGTGGAAATGGATAATATGAATTCTTATGAAAGAAGAATTGTTCATAATGTTTTGTCTGATTTTAAAGGTGTTAGAACCGAAAGTGTTGGTGAAGAACCAAATAGACATGTTGTAATTAAATATGATAAATAATATCTAAATGTGTTATGAACCTCGTTTTTTGAAAATACAGAAACGAGGTTTTTATATGAAAATTAAGTTAAGAAGATAAAATAAGTATAGTAATTTGTGATAATTAGCATGTTAATAATATGTATATTAACATATAGAGTAGAAATAATAAAAATTTTGGAAAGATGCGGATAATCTTATGCGCATTGATTGTGAAATGTAGAAGTCAAATTAAAATGGTATATCTTGTAATATAATTTAATTTCTATAAAAAAATTTTTCTTTAATAGATTGTTTTAAGATTGTTTGGTTTTATTTTTTATTATATTAATGTAGGAGCAGATATTAGAATAAGTGATTAAATGGTCAATATGTATAATTTTAATTTGTCTCTTATTTTACTTGAATATGATTAAAAAACATTTTGAAATATGGTATAATGTATAGCAATTTATACTAAATTTAGAGATTACGAAAAATTTGGTATAAATTGATTGTACCTAATTTCAAAATATATTATTTATAAGGAGAAAGTATTATTTAAAGTTTTCGCTATTTTTG
>JAGHGS010000086.1 GCA_017888105.1 Bacilli bacterium | reverse complement strand
TAAAATCACTACCATTCTATAAGCATTATATCACTTACGTATTAGGTACGCAAGACCAAAAATAAAAAAAGATAGATAAAATCTAACTAAATTGATCTATAAATACGAAAAGTGTCAAAGATGGGAGAACTATTATTTGTTTTATAGGAAAAAATGATGTTGTTATTATGAATGCTAATTAATATCTTTTTCCCATGATTCACCATATCTATCATAACATAATTTGACGTTTTTTTAAATATTTTTAAAAAAGAACTTTATTTTTTACATTTTTATGATATAATTAGTACATAATAATAGTAAAGGAAGAGGTTTTATGAAGAAAAATATTCTATTACTTGGGGTACTAGCAGCATTATTACTTACATTACCAATTCAGGTTCATGCTGTACCAGTATCTTTTGTTGATCCAGATCAAGATGGAACATATGAAAATGAAGCAGAGATATCAGTTGGACGATATGGTACGATTGCTGCAGGGGATATGACTTGGCGTTATTCTGATCAAGAAGCTGGTGAGAAGACTTGGACCATTTCTTTTGATACCAGTAGTCCATTTATTTATTTATCTTTAGTTCCAGCGTTTATTTCAATTGATAGTGTTAGTGTTACTGGAACAGGATTTGCGAATGCTGCGCAAGATTCTTCTGGTGATGGTATGGTCGATTTATTAATTGAAAATATGAATAATGGAAGTGCTCGTGTAACAATTAATGTTATTACAACGGATGAAGCTGAAGAAGGTTGTATTTTAAATCTTCAACCATTAAATTTAGATTGTAGTGTTAGTATTCCTGGTTTTTATTTTGATAATGATGGAAATGCGATTACTGCTGAGGAATATAATACCGTATGTGGAAATGTAACTCCTCCAGATGATCCAAATGATGTGCCAAATAGTGAGACTGGTAGTGTGGTTCCATATGTTGCTATTGGCGGTGGATTGCTTGCTATTGCGGCAGTATATTTGATTAGTAGAAAAGCAAATAAAGTATATAAAATATAAACATTAACGTGATGTTAATGTTTTTTCTTTCTTTTATTCTATGATATTTTGGGTTTGAAATATATAGTGTTTTATGATATAGTTAATGGCAAGAGGTGTTAAATATGCGAGAATTTACAGAACAAGAATTAGTTCGGAGAGAAAAATTAGAAAAAATTAGAGAACTTGGAATTGATCCTTTTGGGCATAAATATCCTGTTACTGATTTTTCTATGGATATTAAAAATAAATATGCGGGAATGAGTCATGATGATTTAGAAAAAGAAAATGTTGTGGTTCAAGTTGCTGGTCGAATTATGTTTATTCGTAAAATGGGAAAAGCAAGTTTCTTTTCTATTAAAGATAAACTAGGTAATATTCAAGTTTATATTTCAATTAATGATGTAGGAGAAGATACTTATTCTTTATTTAAAACGGCTGATCTTGGTGATATTGTTGGGGTTAAGGGACGTCTTATGCTTACAGGGACTGGTGAAATTACTATTAAATGTATGGAATATACTCATTTAGTAAAAGCTTTACGTCCACTTCCTGAAAAATATCATGGTTTAAGTGATGTTGAAGAGCGTTTTAGAAGAAGATATGTTGATTTAATAGTTAATGATGATGCTAGGAGAGTTGCTTTTGCAAGACCTAAGATTATTCGTTCTATTCAACGTTATATGGATCAATTAGGTTATGTTGAGGTAGAAACACCAATTTTAGGAACGATTTTAGGTGGGGCAGCTGCAAAACCATTTATTACTCATCATAATGCTCAAAATATTGATATGTATTTACGTATTGCAACCGAACTTAATTTAAAGAGACTTTTAGTTGGTGGTATGGATGCGGTTTATGAAATTGGGCGTATTTTTAGAAATGAAGGAATGGATAAGAAACATAATCCAGAATTTACAACGATTGAACTTTATAAAGCATATTCTGATTTAGAAGGTATGATGGATGTTGCCGAAGGAATTTTTAGTACTTGTGCGATGGAATTAAATGGTACTTATGAACTTGATTTTTTGGGACATCATATTAGTCTTGCACCAGGATTTAGAAGAGTTCATATGGTTGATTTAATTAAAGAGAAAACAGGCGTTGATTTCTTTCAGGTAAAAACGCTTGAAGAAGCAAAGAAACTTGCTACAGAACATGGCGTTGAAATTGAAAACCATTTTGAATTTGGTCATATTGTTAATGCTTTTTTTGAAAAATTTGTAGAAGATACAATTATTGAACCAACTTTTGTTTATGGACATCCAATTGAAATTAGTCCTCTTGCTAAAAAAGATCCAAATGATCCAAGATTTACGCAAAGATTTGAGTTATTTATTATTGGTAGTGAGTATGCAAATGCATTTACAGAGTTAAATGATCCAATTGATCAATATGAAAGATTTGAGTCTCAATTAAAAGAAAGAGAACTTGGAAACGAAGAAGCAAATGATATGGATATTGATTTTGTAGAAGCTTTGGAATATGGAATGCCACCTGCTGGTGGTATGGGTATGGGAATTGATCGAATGGTTATGCTTCTTACTGGTAGTGAGACAATTCGAGAAGTTATTTTATTCCCAACTATGAAACCATTAAAGGATTCATTTAATGCTAAGAAAACAAAAGAAGTAAAAGTAGAAAATTTAAATTCATCTGATATTAAGATTGAACCACTTTTCCTAGATTATATTGATTTTGAAACATTTAGTAAAGCAGATTATCGTGCTGTTAAGATTATTGATTGTGAAGCTGTCGAAAAAAGTGAAAAACTATTAAAGTTTACTTTGAATGATGGTACATCACGACCAAGGACCATTTTAAGTGGAATTCATGAGTATTATGAACCGGAAGAATTGATTGGTAAAACGGCGATTGCTATTGTAAATTTACCAACAAAGAAAATGATGGGAATTAATTCTGAAGGAATGCTTATTAGTGCGGTTCATGAAGAAAATGGAAGAGAAGGACTTCATTTACTTATTGTTGATGATAGTATTCCGGCTGGAGCAAAATTATATTAATGTGATAAAGATCTTGAATGTTATTTTCAAGGTTTTTTTCATTTATTCGTAAGTTTTGCTTTTCATTTAAAATATTTTGTATTATAATCATTATTGGGAGGAAATTTATGAAAAAGAAAGAAAGTAAATATGGGCTTTTAAAGGCAGTATTAATTATACTTGTATTAGCATTTATTTTATCTTGGATTATTCCTTCAGGAGCTTATACAACAAATGGTTATTCAGAACTTGGTGTGCTTCGATTGGGAATCTATGATATTGCTTCTTCTATTTATTATGCCGTTTCTTTTGGCTTAGATAAGATTGTATTACTCTTTGCCATTGGAGCATTTTATGGAGTAGCAACGAGAACAAAAGCATATGAGAGAATTGTTTCTGGAATTGCGCGTAAACTTAATAAAAAGGTAGCAGTTGTTTTATTCTCTGTTATTTTGGCTGTACTTACTAGTTTACTTACTCAAACATTTGCCGTATTAATTTTTGTTCCATTTATTATCTCTATTTTAAATCGAATGAAGTTAGATAAAATGACTATTTTAGCAACTACATTTGGTTCTATTTTAGTAGGTATTATGGGTGCTACTTATGGTACGGATGGAGTTAATATGTTTAACTACTATTTGGGTTATACAACTGAAACTCCAAATGTTATGCCTGCTTTATGGGTACGTGCAGGAATTCTTGGTATTGGATTAGTTCTCTTTAATTTCTTTACTCTTATTCATATGGGTAAGGTTGAAAAAAAGGCTGAGAGTATTGATTTATTTGAAGTTGAAGTAGAAGATGAAGTAGTACAAAAAAGAAAAAATATGATTCCAATTATTGTAATTGGGGTAGTATTATTTGTATTAGTTATTTTAGGATTCGTAAATTGGAAAGCAAATTTTGGTATTGAAATATTTGATGATTTTCATCAATTAGTAACGGAAGATATTCGAATTGAAGGTTCAAGTGAAAGTGCTGATGATTTCTTTATTCTTAGAGATATTATTGGTTATCGTGCTGGTGCTTTTGGAGAATGGGATAATGTTTTAATTAGTTCTGTTTTAATTATTTTTACTTTAGTATTAGCTGTTTGCTATCGAGTAAAATTAAATGAATTGTTTGAAAGCATTCGCAAAGGAATTAAGAAATTTATTGTTCCATCACTTTGTATTGTAGGGGCTTATGCCTTAATGATTTTAGCATATCATCCAAGTTATTCTCAATCTTCTTATATTGCAACAATTGTAAATAGACTTCTTACTTTAACGGATGGATTTAATATTGCAACTATGACATTATCTAGTTTAATATTAAATATTTTCCATACAGATTTAGGATTTACTGGATATGTATTTGGTAGTTTAAATACGGGTGGTAATTTCTTAGTAACGGAATATGCTGATTATATTAATCCTGTTTATACAATGTTTACCTCTTTATATGGTTTTGTTCAATTCTTTATTCCAACGAGTATGATTTTGGGAATTGGACTTGTATCTTTAAAAGTAAATTACAAAGATTGGTTAAAATATATTTGGCGTTTCTTAGTAGGTATGTTTATTTGCTTATTAATCATATTTATTTTGATGTCAATTCTTTAAGGGAGCTTATGCTCTTTTTTTGCTTTATTTAGGTTGAAAAAATAATGGTATCATGTTATAATTTAAATTATGAGGTTGGTGTTATACTATGAGAAAAATGAAAGTTTTGGTTTTAGCCTTTGTTTTGTTTTTCATAAGTGATCATGTTTATGCTGTATGTGACGCTTCTGAGTCGACTGAATTGAATGGTTTGGCAAATAATGTGAATGTCGCTTATGATATTATTCAAAAGGAAATTCCAAAGGATGAAAATTTTAATTATCCCGATGGTCTGACTGAAGAAGAAAGAGAAGAATTTGTTGCATATGATGATTATTTTAGAATAATTATTAGTAATTTAACAGAAGATTTATATGTTGTTGTAACGAATGAAAATACTGGAGAAAAGTGGACTTTTACTTATGCTGATTCGGACAATGGTATTGTTAATTTTGATGATTTGGCTTTAATGGAAATTGTTAATTATACCATTGTTGTGTATAGTTCTGATGTGACAAATTGTCCAGATACTGAACTTTCAACTAAAAAGGTTAGTACTCCTATGTATAATCCTTATAGTGAATTAGTTGCTTGTGAAGGGATTGAAAATTTTTATTTATGTCATGAATATTTGGAAGTAGATGTTGATTTTTCTAATTTTAATGAGGAAGTCCAAAGGTATCGGGATGGATTGATTGATGATAGTGGTGATGAAATATCAGATGAGGAAGATGATGGTAATGGCTTTGTTCAATTTTTAAAGGATAATATTGTAATGGTAATTGTGGTAGTGGTAGTTATCATTGTTGCAGGGGGATTGATTACGTTTGTGGTAATTAAGAGGCAAAGGAGAAGAATTGTATGAAGAAGATAGTTAGTTATACTTGTTTGTTGCTTATTACCTTAGTAATAGGGTTTGGTTTTTTAAATAATGTTTATGCTGCGTGTGAAGGTATGGACTATAACACTTGTCGAACTGTTTCTTCTGGGCGCGGTCAGATTGTTGTTGGTGGAGATGGATCAGGATTATATGCTTCTGGCGTAACTAGAACAAACAAATGGTCTGAAGATTATACTTATAGTTCAATTGGCGTTACAGCATATTTTAAACGAAACGGAACTTTTATTTATAGTGGTTATCGTGAAGATTATTCTCGTTTATTCTGTTTGGATGCTCAATATGTTGGGACAAACCCACTTTATGCGTCACGTTTTTTGCTTAATACTAATTCGGATATAACAATCCAAGCGATGGATATTGCTTTACTAAGTATTCTTACTGGTAATGGAGGAACTGGAGGTTTGGTTTCTTCTACTAGAGGTGCAGATTATTGGGCTAGACTTCTTGCTATGAGAGCAATCGTTGCAACGTTTGGTATGCATAATTCGGCATCCGGTACTTATAATAGTGCTTATTATGCAGGTCTTACTGCTACTAATACATTTTTAAGTCATTCTTCTACTGCTCAAGCAAGAAATGAATTAGTAAGTGCTCTCGCTGCTCTTGGAAAAACAATTACACCAACTGATTCTTTTTCTGCTTATCCTAACTATTATTTTAGAGGCACTCCAGTTAATACAGCAGAAGCTTACTATGTAGCCGCTTTAAAAGATGCTACTGAATATGTTAAGAATTATTCAGAAGGTGCGCAAGTTGATCCTAATAGCGTTTTACCAGTATCAACTGAAGTAGAGACTACAGAAGATTCTGCTGGCACTATGGTATCTAAAGATGTTACTCATACTATCATTGTTTCTGGATTACCAAAGAATGATACTAATTCTTTTAGCATTGATAGTATTACTCTTGATCATGAGTATGTCGGTTTAGATTATTATATAAAATCTATTAAAATTGGTGATGATTTATTAGAAACATCAAACGGAGGTCAAGATTTAGCTCAGTTTTTAGGTGTTAATTTACTTGGTGGAGGTTCTACATGGGATTTTACAGAAGAAACTAAGATTGAGATTACGGTTCATTTTGAAGGTTTTGTTGAATCTGATGTGTATGATGAATTACAATGTGGTGATTCTGAAATTAAATATAGTATTAATGGAAGTTATTCTTCAGAGATTCAAAATAAGTATAGTGGCTATGTAGCTACGATTTGGTATTCTGGAACTTCTAAAAAGCAAAGATATTTAGGAATTGAAACAGCAGGTGAAAATCAGGCAAATCCTGGGGCTTCAACTTGGACGAGTCCTTATACAACTCGTTTGATTGATGCTTGTGATTGTGATGATTTAATTGAAGCATGTAAAGAAACAGGTTCTATGAGCAGCGATGAATGTCAAGAATTACTAGAAGCAGATTGTGGTGAATGTGCAGAACTTGAAGTTGAATGTGAGTTTGGCGATCAAGATGCATGTGATAAGTATGGTGAAGTAT
Organism: Bacilli bacterium; assembly: GCA_017888105.1. Taxonomy (GTDB): domain Bacteria; phylum Bacillota_I; class Bacilli_A; order RF39; family UBA660; genus Caccenecus. The sequence continues at coordinate 21,764 of JAGHGS010000086.1, read as the reverse complement.
GTGAAGTTGAATGTACTACGACGGTTGATACTTTTAATTGCTGTGATGCTGATAATAATTTAATTATTTCACCTAGTGATGATTGGGAAGTAAATATTAAAGGACCTGAAGATGTTTATGCATGTTTTGTTAGCCAAATTGATAATCAAGTTGATTTGGCTGGGGAAAATGTAGGGGCTGAAAATGTTGCAGGTGCTGTTGATGATGTTGGAAATTCTTATACTTTAGATCAAAACAGATATTGTGTTGTTTCTTGTAAAGAAGATTATATGATGACAATGCCTACTGCTAAACTTGTAAATGCTGGACGTTACTTTACATTTAAAGCAGCCGTTGATGGTGAAAAAACATGTTATACAAATAAGATTGATAGAGATTTGTATGAAAAAGATATTCAAGCTGCACAAATAAGACTTGTAAAGGCATTTAATGAATGGTTAAGGGTTTATACTGCTTCACAAACAGAAATTGAAGAGGTAGAACGTAATTGCTGTTCAGCATGTGGAGGTACATATTATAATTATTATTTAGATTCGACTTCACCATATTCATATTCTTATACGATTGGTTCAGATGGTCGAATTACTATTTCTCGAACTTCAGGTTTAGATTATTCTGATAGTTCTACAGGTGGTTCTAGCTGTCCTTGTACTAGTTATTCTTGTGGTAAAAACGGAACTTCTTGTTGCGGACGGGATTGTAGTTATTGTGAATCTGGGGATAAATCAGATATTGAAAAGAGGTTAGCAAAAGCCTTATCAGACGCTGAAACTGAGTTAAGTAATGCTCAAACTAATTATGAGAATATTATTAAGGAATATAATAAATGTTCCGAATGGGAAACAGAAATTGAATATGATTCTGATAATCCGGAAGTTTACTATGATTATGAAGAAAGTTATTTAGATGATTTCTATAACGGTTATGGTGAGATGGATGCATCTTTATCTGGTAAGAATACCTCTGAATGGTATTGTAATTCAAATGTATCAAGTAATGGTGCAGAAACTCAAGCAAAATTAGATGGAAATGCATATGATAGTTGTACTATGTCTACTACATCATCTACTAAGTATACAAGTATAAATTATGTATATTGTGATAAGAGTGGATGTGAAATGCGTAGTGAAGATATTTCAGATGCAAGATATAAAAAGGTAACGTCTACTATTGAAGCAGATTATATACCAGCTACATTGTTCTATAATATTTATCCTACTGGTGAGATTACAGATGAAGAAGTAGATAATAGTGTTGCTCTTGAAAACGGACTACCTGTTAGTTTAAATACGGCACGAGGTATTTATAAGTATACTGTTAATATGTCTAGTTTAGGTGAGTTCTATGATTTGGGTAGTTTATTTGATGGTAATTCTGAAAATGGAGAGCCTGGTAGACTTATTGCTGGTAGTCGAGAAGATAATGCAGTTATTAATAAAAATGATTATACTGACTTTGTTGATGAGAACGGAACGGTTCAATATGCTTGCTCTTACTTAGTTAATATGGGCATCACAGATGGTGATACGATCGTTTGTGATTTTGATACAGAATGTACCGGCGATGATTGTATTGCAGATTGTATTGGTCCAAATTGTGATTATGAATGTACCGGTGATGATTGTATTGCAGATTGTATTGGTGCTGGTTGTATTTATGATAATGATGCTGGAACTTCTCTTATTGAACGGGTTGTTTCACTAAATAATTTATTCCCAAATGGTACAAATTCTTATAACTGGAATCGTGAGGCAACGGAAAAAGCAGCTACTACAGTTTATGAAATTGAAGATGCTGGAAACAGTGTTTATGATGAAGATCCAATTTTAAGTGTTACGATTACTCCTAGTGTTGCTAGAGCAATTAAACAATATAATGATGATGCTGAGGGAGATGGCGGATATTCTAATAGTACGTTGTCTTGTTATTCATTAGATGGTTATGAGAGAATTGCTTGTTATAGTTCATTTATTACAGGTTTGTTAGATGGGCATATTGAGTATGATGGAGTTGATTACATTAATAATGTTGATGTTGTTAATGAACGTAGTTTGATTATGGGCAATAATTATCGTACCGTTAGTGATAATAATACAGAATATTTTACTAGTTGGAATAGTGGTATATCTGAAGAAGATATGATCGGTCCTTCATGGAAGTAGGAAAGGGGAGTTAGTCATGCAGAGTTCTTATTGGGGTTACTGGTTAGTTGTTATGGGTGTTGCTATTGTTGGTCTTATGATTTCGGTGCAAGGCATAACAACTAACACAACCCAAGATAGTTATGCGATAAGAGAAATTACAGATGCTTCTATGTTAGAGGCGGTAGATTATGGATATTATCGTGATTATAATGAAATTAAAATTAATAAAGAGAAGTTTATGGAAGTCTTTCTTAGAATGACAGCAGAAGTTATGGGAGCTAATGATACTTATGAAGTAAATTTCTATGCTATTTATGAAGCTCCACCTAAAGTTAGTGTTGAAATTAAATCAAGTAGTGGAACGAATTTTATATCTACGGATGATTATGATACTACGACAAGAATTGATGCTATTATTCAAATACATGCAGAAAGTTATAATAGAGATTAGGAGGATAAAATGGGAAATATAGTAACGACAATTAAACGATTTTTGTCAAATAAAAATACAATTACTATACTAGGTGTTTTACTAGGAATTGTAGTCTTGTATATTGGATATAATTATCGTGTTGATCAAGCGGTTGAAACGGTTATGGTTCCTTATGCAAAGCAAACTATTACAGCAACATCTGAAATTACACAGGATATGATTAGTACAGTTGAAGTATTAAATTCATTTGTTTCTTCTCGGGAGAATTTAATTGTTCAAACTGGTCAATTAATTAATACCACTAATCCCATGTGTGTTACTTATGGTACAAGTGTTCCGTCTGGAGGATTCTTTTATTCCGAACAGGTAGTATCTTGTAATAGTATGCCAAATTCTATTTTAGATGATATGCCGGATGGATATACAACTTTTAGTATGTCGGTTGATATTCATTCTACTTATGGTAATTCTATGTATCCTGGTGATTATATTGATTTATATGTTCGGATGAGTAATTATGATGGTAAAATAATTTTTGGTAAACTGATTGAAAGTATTGAAATTCGAGATGTTCGTGATAATCAAGGCGTTAGTGTGTTTTTGACTAGTACTGCACGTGAGCCAGCTGAGTTATTGTTTGCTGTTCCAACTGCGGAAGCAGAGGGAGAGAAAGATTTGTTCTGGTTGCTTAATATTGCTACTGAAATTAATGGGTTAGAGCTTGTTCCGGTTCCTAAAAATGCTAGTTATTCAATGAATCCTGGTGAAACACAAGTTTCTAGTAATTATTTAGAAAGAATTATTCGTGATTATGCTCAGACTATTCCAGATGAAACTACAAATAATTCTGGAACGATAGATAATAATACTAATAACAATACAACGACAGAATAAAAGTGAAAGAATAAATAAAAAGGAGGTGCTTATATGAATGATGCTATATTCTCGCAAATAGACTTTGGACCATTGAAGGAATTTATCGATATTGATGATATTACCGATATTTCCTATACGAATGGGGGACAATTGTGGTTAAAGAGTTTATCGAAGGGTGTGTATCGTGTTGAAAGGCCAGAGATAAATAATGCTTTAATTGAAAAACTTGCTTTCCAATGCTCTAATGTTATGGGAAAAACATTCAATATGGCACATCCTTTTTTAGATGCAGAATCTACCGAATTACGTCTTAACTTTGTTCATGATTCAATTGCAACAAATGGGATTGCTCTTGTTATTCGTAAAACTCCAGCAAAAATTCGTCTAAATCGAGATAAATTAATTCAAGAAGAATATGTTAGTGCGGATTTACTTGATTTTCTTCTTAATTGTGTTCAAGGTCATGCAAATATTATTGTTAGTGGAGAAACTGGTAGTGGTAAGACTGAGCTTGTAAAATACTTGGCTAGTACTACGAAAGAAAACGAAAAAATTATTACGATTGAGGATACTTTGGAATTACACTTAGACCGAATTTTTCCTCATCGTGATATTGTAGCAATGAAAACAAATAATATTGCTAGTTATTCAGACGTTTTGGTTACTTGTATGAGACAGAATCCGATATGGATATTACTTTCCGAAGTACGTAGTGCAGAAGCAGTTATGGCAGTTCGTAACTCTATTTCTTCTGGACACCACATTATTTCGACAATTCACTCGGATAAAGCTGCGTTAATACCAATGCGTATGTATAGTTTGATCGAATCTAATATTGATGTTGAACAATTCGTTACAACCATTCATAGATATGTTCAAATTGGTATTTATGTAAAGGGATATATGAGTGCTAAGTTTGGAAGATTTCAAAGAGAAATTATGGAAATATGTGAATTTTATGTAGATGATGATAATAAACCTAAAGTTAATACCATATTTCAAAAAACAATGGATGGGAAGTTTACATTAAATAATCCGACTAAACATTTAAGAGATTATTTAGCAATTCAGGGAGTTATTTTAGATGAAGATTTATTTCATTTGAATGATAAAAAACAAGAAACGATAGAGACTTTATAAGAGGAGGTTAATCATGGAATTTGTAATTATATTTCTTATTGCAATGTTTATTGTTATATATCGTAAGAATGATGGTTCAGAAACCTTTTATAAGTTTGTAAAGTCACAATTTGGTATTGTTTATGAGAAATATGCTCCATATAGTTATCGAACGATAAGTGCTAAAATGAAGGATTTAAAGCAAGAGTATACAATTAAAGATTATACTTTACAAGTTGTTATTATTGGTGGTATAGCGGCGGCTATCTCTTATCTTTATTTTTATAATTTAATTGTTGTTATTATTTATACAATAATTGCTATTGCTTTTATTCCTTATTTGGCTTTTCTTCGAAGTAAAAGAATTTATAGTGAATATATATTTGAACAAATTCAAATTTATACGACCAATGTTATTATGGAATTTAATACAACGCAAAGTTTTGTTAAATCTCTTGAAGGTGTTAGAGATTCCGGAATTTTGGAAGATCCTGTTTTGGAAGATGTTAAAACCATGATAAATATGTCTTATCAAAATGGTACAATTGATGAGTCAATTGAATATTTTAATCAAAAATATCCATATTATATGGTTAAGAATATGCATCAACTTTTCTTACAAATTACGAAGGAAGGTGCCAAAGATTCTGGAGAGGCACTTGAAAATATGAGTATGGATATCGATGCTTTGGTTGAAGGAGTTTATCGTGATCAAATGGATCGTAAACAATTCCATACAAAATTTATTACTTTCGCAATGGTATTATTTTTACTTGTCTTAGTAATGCAAGTATTGCTTGGTAAAGAAAGTTATTTGCAACTTCTTGATTTGTGGTATGTTCATATTGTTTTACATGCGATTATTGTTATTAATTGTTATTTTCTTTTAACGGGAGAGAAATATTATAATGATAATGTGGGGGTAGAGTGATATGCAAATTGAAATAGCTATTATTGCCGTAATTATATTTTTTATTTTAACTTATAGTGGTAAAATTAGTATTAATAAATTAGTTGCGGATAATGAAATGTATTTAAGAAGATTAAAAGAAAGTGATTGGGACTTTTATGTAAAAGCGAAATATGGAGATTCTGTTAATCCAGATTTGCTTTTTAACAAAAGAATTCGTAATACTTTAATTGTTACGGTATTAGTCTTTTGTTTACTTATTTCTAATATGTCTTATGTTTATGCTCTTGTTTGTATTGTAGTTGGATTTGTTTTCTTTAAATTAGACTATATTAATTTAAGAAATTATTATAAAAAACATTTGCATGAGATTGATACGATGCTTCCTTATTATTTAAAGGGACTAGAAATATTAATTCAACATTATACAGTGCCAGTTGCTATTGGTAAATCTTTGGAAGATGCTCCCGAAATATTTAGAGATGGTTTAAAAGAACTTATCAATGCGATTAATGCTGGTGATGATACGATTGAACCTTATATGGAATTTGCTAGACAATATCCAGTTCGTGATTCAATGAGAATGATGCGTTTGTTATATCGTTTAAGTTTAGGTAGACAAGAAAGAAAACAAGAACAATTACTTGCTTTTTCTAAAACAATATCTAATTTGCAACAAAAAGCGAGAGAAACAAAATACAAAAATCGTCTAGATAAGATGGAAAGTAAAACGATGAGTATGCTTATTGCAACTGGTTTAGGTGTTATGGTTCTCTTAATATTCGCGGTATTACTACTTATGAATATTTAGACAAAATTTTACATAAAAAAGCGTAATAACTTGACAATATAAATAAATTAGGATAAAATGAATATAGATTTAGAAAGAGAGGAATTTTATATGTTAATAATGGATCCTTCTATTTGTTCTGATTTAGCTCCAATTTGGCAAATCATTGGATGGGTTTTATGGGTATTTAAAATTGTTATTCCAATTGTAATCATTGTTTTTGGTATGATAGACTTAGGAAAGGCTGTTGTAGCAAGTAAAGATGATGAAATTAAGAAATCTGTAAAATCTTTAGTTATGAGAGCAATTGCTGGTATTATTATTTTCTTTGTTCCAACTTTAGTAGGAGCTATATTTGGATTAGTTGGCGAATTTAATGAAAATAGAGACGAATATAATGTATGTCAACAATGTATTTCAGATCCAGGTGGAGTTTGTGGTCAAATTGTTGATTGTGTTGAAGATACCACTAAGAAGTGGGATAAAGATAGTAATACTTGTGTTTCAAGAAGTGAAGATTAGAATGATGAGAATCATTCTTTTTTTTGTTATTTATTTTTGGGTAATAAAAAACTCTTAGAGATTATCTAAGAGTAATTTACTTAATGGCGCTCGTTGTAGGACTCGAACCTACGACCTAACGGTTAACAGCCGTGCGCTCTACCGACTGAGCTAAACGAGCAGTACTACTAAATTATATTAAATATTATGTTACTTGTCAACAGTTTTATGTAATATTTTAAAAGAATTTTTAATTATTTTGAAGAATCTACCATTGATAAACGTTTTAATTAATGATAAGATAATTTAGGAGTAGTGAATCATATGGAACCAGTTATTATTATTACAACGGAAGAAAATAAGAAAAGTATTTTAAGAGAAAATAGTAGAAAACATATTTTTTATAATTTGAAGTTTTATACTTTTTTAGAATTAAAAAAGAATTTGTTTTTTGATTATGATTATAAAACGATTGCATTTATTGTAGAACATTATCATGTTCGGATTTCTGTTGCAAAGATTTATTTGGAAAATTTATATTTTTTAAAGGAAATGGATCACGAAAAGATTCGGTTTTTATTAGAATTAAAAGCTTTGTTAGATGAACATCATCTTTTGATTTATCATCCGAATTTTGGCTCTTATTTAAAAAATAAAAAAGTGATTGTTTATGGTTATGATTTTCTTAGTAAAGAAGAACAACTTATTTTATCAAAGATTGATACGGAATTTGTATTACATAAAAGGAATGATAAGCATTATATACCAAGAATTTATGAAGCTAGAGATATGGATGAAGAAGTTGAATTTGTTTTAGAAGAAATTGGAAGATTGGTTGAGAAAAATGTGCCTCTTTCTAATATTAAGATTATAGCACCAAAAGAATATGATAATATTTTTCAGCGTTTTTTTTCTTTTTATGGTTTGCCATTTCGTAGAAAAAGTAATCATTCTTTTTATAGTACTTTAATTGCACAAGATTTTTTAGCAAGTTATGATAAATATTCTATTGAAGAAAATATTTTGCATTTGAGTGAAAAATATTCTAATACGAATGATTTAATCAATATTATTAATCGCTCCGTTATGATTGAAGATAAAACATTGCGAAAAGAATTTATTATTGATGATTTGAAGCATGGAAAGTTACAGGAATCAGTATATGATCAAGCGATAACTTGTACTGATTTAGATTCGGTATTTAAAGATGAAGACTATGTTTTTTTGCTGGGTTTTAATGTAAATGATTATCCTAAGATTCAGAAAGATATATGTTATTTATCGGATGATATTAAAGAGGAATTAGGGCTTGATACGACTACGGATTGTAATTTATATGAAATTAATTCTATTTTAAATAGAATTTACCAAATTAAAAATTTAGTGATTACTTATAAACTTTTAGGGCCTCGTGGGAAGTATTATCCTTCTATGTTGATTCGGAAACTTGATTGTAAAGTAAATCCAGTACATATTTCTTCTCATTTTTCTTATTCTAAGAAGTATGGGGAAATTAAGTATGCTTTGGCATTAGATGATTTATATAAGTATAACGTGATTCATAATAATTTGGGAATTTATCAAAATAGTTTTGAAATCCCTTATAATACTTATAATAATCAGTTTACAGGAATTGATAAAAAGCTTGTTATAGATAAATTAAATAAAAAATTTACATTATCTTATACTAATATGGAAATGTATCAAGAATGTGCTTTTCGATATTATATTAGTAAAATTCTTTATTTAGATATTTTTGAAGAGACATTCAAAACGATAATTGGTAATGTGATGCATCATATTTTAGAATTGGGGATTTTGAGAGATATTGATATTCCGGTAGAAATTATGAAGTTTGTGAAAGAAAAAGGGTATGTATTAAATGCAAAAGAACTTTTCTACTTAGAAAAATTTAGTGAAGATTTAAAGAATATTTTACAAGTGATTCGTGAACAACAGAAGCATTCAAAACTTAATGATTATTTGTTTGAAACAGAGTTTTTTGTTTATAAAGATCGAGATGATATGAATATTACTTTTAAAGGAACGATTGATAAAGTGATGTATACTAAACATAATAATCGAGAGGTTATAGCGGTTGTTGATTATAAAACAGGTAATACCAATATTACTTTAAAAGATTTGGATTATGGTCTTCATTTGCAGCTTCCTATTTATTTGTATTTACTTAAAAAATCGGAACGGTTTCATGATGCTTTTATTGCTGGTTTTTATATTCAAAAAGTTTTACCCAAAAAAGAAAATATTCAGTTTCAAAAAACAGAATGGGATTTGCTTGTAGAAAAACTTGCTTTACAAGGATTTACTAATAGTGATGAGGCACTTATGGAAATGATTGATGATGGGTATCAAAATAGTCAAATTATTAAAAATTTAGCTTTTAAGAAAAATGGAGAGATTAGTAGTCGTTCTAAGGTATTATCGAATGAAGAAATGGATATGGTGATAGAGCGTGTTGATCTAATTATAGATGATGTTATTGCTAATATTTTAAATGGAGAATTTGCTATTAATCCAAAAATAGTTGATCGAAAGAATGTTGCTTGTACTTATTGTAAATTTAGGGATTTGTGTTATAAGCGAAAACAAAATGAAGTTGTGCTTGGAGGTGAAGAAGTTGAAATGGACGAAGGAACAACAACTTGCAATTGATAAAGAAGGTTCAAATTTAATTGTTTCAGCGGGGGCTGGTTCAGGAAAGACCGCTGTTTTATCTGAGAGAGTTATTCGAAAGTTAAAGTCGGGAATTGATATTCGCCATATTTTAATTTTAACATTTACAAATGAAGCTGCTGGGGAAATGAAAGAAAGAATTCGAAAGAAAATGCAGAAAGAAGAACTTTTTGAACAATTATCTTTCTTGGATGCTGCCTATATTACTACTTTTGATGCTTATGCTTTGAGTTTGGTAAAAAAATATCATTATCTTTTTAATTTGGATGCTAATATTTCTATTATTGATTCTTCTGTTATTAATTTGGAAAAGAAAAAAATACTTGATGATATTGTTATGGATTTGTATGATAAAAAAGATAAAAATTATTTAAAACTTATTCGGGATTTTACAGATCGTGATGATGATACGATTAAAAGTGCTATATTAAGTATTAGTAATAGTTTAGATTTGCGATATGATAAAAGAGAATATTTATTAAATTATGTGAATCGATATTATAGTGATGATTATATTCAACAAATTTTTGAAGAATATTTCAATTATTTAAAAAATTTGACCCTTTTAATTGAAGAGGATTATTATGCTTTGGAAGAATTTTTAACTCCAAAAACAAATAAAGAGTGTTATGAGGCATTATCTTCTATTTTTAAACCTCGAAATTATTATGATTTAAATAAAAGAAAAATAGAATTACCTCGTTTTCAAAAAATAGATGAGGAAGCAAAAGAGATTAAAGAGGATTTAAAAAAATTAGTTGCGTATTTTAATCGTCTTACTGTTTATAGTGAAGAAGAATTAAAGGAACAAATTAAGAGTACTAAAGAGTATGTTCTTGCTATTATTGATATTATTTTAAAGTTGGATCAAAAAATTCAAGATTATAAATATCAAAGAAATGCTTTTGAATTTGGCGATATTGCTAAAATGGCAATTTCGTTAGTGAAAAATCATCCTAATATTCGTGAAGAAATTAAAAATTCTTATCAAGAAATTATGATTGATGAATATCAAGATACGAATGATTTACAAGAAATGTTTATTAAATAAATAGAAAATCATAATGTTTATATGGTTTGAGATATTAAGCAATCAATTTATCGTTTTCGAAATGCTAATCCGGGTATTTTCCGCGAAAAATATGATCGTTATAAAAATCATATCGATGGAGAGAAAATTGATTTATTGGAAAATTTTCGTTCAAGAAAGGAAGTATTGCAAAATATTAATGAAATATTTAATTTGATTATGATTCCGGATTTAGGTGGAGTTGATTATGGGGATCATCATGCTATGGTTTATGGTAATCATCTTTATGATGAAGCAGGAAATAATTCTTTAAATCATAGTTTAGAAATTTTAAAGTATAATAATACCGATAAAAATTATACTAATGCTGAAATTGAAGCTTTTATTATAGCTAGTGATATTAAAGAAAAAATGAAATGTCATTATTTGGTTTATGATTTCGATTTAGGAAAAAATCGAGAGGCTTGTTATAGTGATTTTTGTATTATTTTGGATCGTGGAAAAGAAATGAGTCGGTATAAAAAAATATTTGAGTATTTTAATATTCCGATGGAAATATATAAAGATAGTAATTTGGTAGAACAAGAAGATATATTGATTATTCGAAATTTGATTCGACTTATTTTGGCGATATATCATCATGAGTATGATACTAATATGCGTTATTATTTTGTTAGTGTTGCAAGAAGTTATATTGGTAATATGAATGATGAAGAAATTTTTAAGCATTTGGAAAATAATACGTTTTATGAGTCGGATATTTATAAGAAAGCTTTGGAAATATCCAAAAAGATTGATTCTATGACACCAAGTTTATTGCTTGAAGAAATTATTTCTAGTTATGAATTTTATAAGCATTTTATTTTGGTTGGTAGTGTTAGGGATGCTATTATTCGGCTGGATTATCTTCTTGATCTTGCCAGTTCTATGGAAGTGCTTGGCTTTACAGTTTTGGATTTTATTGATTATTTAAATAATATGATTACATCTGGAACAGAAATTCGATATAAAGAAGCAAAGAATGCAAATAATTCGGTTAAGATTATGAATATTCATAAATCTAAAGGATTAGAATTTCCTATTTGTTATTTTGCAGGATTGAAAGAAAAATTTAATTTAGGGGATTTACAAAGTAGATTTATGTTTGATTCTACCTATGGAATTTTAACTCCTTTTTGGGAAAATGGTATTGGAACTTTATTTACCAAAGAACTTATTAAAAATAAGTATATGGAAGAAGAGATTGCTGAAAAGATTCGACTTTTTTATGTTGCTCTTACAAGAGCAAAAGAAAAAATGATAATGGTTCTTCCGGAATTTAAAAAGATGAATAGGGTAAAATCTCGTATTGATTATTTATCCGGTATGAAGTATCGTTCCTTTTATGATTTTTTAGCTTCTATTTCATTTAATTTGAAAGATTATGCTCAAACGATTGATATTACTCGTTTAAATATATCGAAGGATTATGAATTTGGAATTCGTAAAAAAGTAGAGAAGTATCATGGCGATGAAGTGATGAGTTTTAAAAATTTAGAAGTAGACTATCATGTTTTAGAAGAAAGGCATGCTTCTAAAGAAGTTCATTCTATTTTAAAGGTAGATGATGCTAAAACGCTTGATTATGGAACTAAGATTCATGAAATGTTAGAAGAAACTGATTTTAAGCATATAAAAGAACCTAATTCTTATGTAAAACATTTGCTTGATACTTTTGATTTTGAACATGCTTCTATTTATCAAGAATTGGAATTTGTATTTACGAAAGATCATCAGGAATATCATGGTATTATTGATTTAATGTTGGAATATGAAGATGAAATTAAAATTATTGATTATAAGCTTAAAAATATTGAGGATGAGGCTTATATACGTCAATTAAATGTTTATTATGATTATATTACGAGTGTAAGTGATAAAAAAGTATCTTTATATTTATATTCGATTATGGATAATAAAGTAAAGGAAGTAGAGGTATTAAATGTATGAGAATTGGTATTGATATTGATAATGTTATTTCTAATTTTGATACTGTTTTATTTGATGAGTTTTTGAGGCATGATAAAGACCTTAGAAATACAGGAGTAGTAAATCCAAATAACTATATGACTAAGGGTATGTTTGATTGGACTAAGGCGGAATTAGATTGCTTTTATCGAGCTAACATTGAGAAATTTGCAAAAAATTTAGATGTTATTGATGGTGCAAAAGAGGTAATAGAAAAGTTGAAACAAGAAGGGAATATAATCTTTATTATTACAAGTAGGGATAATGGAGATTATAACTATCCTTATGAGATGACTTATGAGTGGTTAAATAAAAAGGGAATTATTTTTGATGAACTTATTTTGGTACATACACCTATAGAAAAAGTAAAAGTTGCTCAAGATAAGCATATTGATATAATGATAGATGATAGCATAACAGTGTGTGAAGGTATTATAAAAGTAGGAATTCCTGCTATTTTAATGGATACTCCATATAATAGAAATATCAATATTTTAAGAGCAAATAGTTGGAGGGAAATTTATGAATATATTAAAAAATTATGACAGAATAAATGTTATTTTAGATACAGATACATACAATGAGTGTGATGACGAATTTGCTCTTGCTTATATGATTAAGTCTCAAGATCTATTTAATATTAACGCTATTACGATTGCTCCTTTTTCACATCCATCAAAAAATGTGTTTTCCAAAGATAGTCAAGAATTAAGTTATCAAGAAGTATTAAAAATTTGTAACTGGTTAAATTTTGATACTACCAATAAAGTATTTAAAGGTTCCATAGATTATTTACAAAATGGTTATAATGGGGATAATGATGCTGTTTTAAAAATTATTGAACTTTCTTTAAAAAATGATAAAACTTATATAATGGCAATTGGAGCAATTACAAATGTGGCATTAGCAATTAGAAAAGAACCTAGGATAATTCATAAAATTGAAGTGATATGGTTAGGTGGAAATGAAATCGGATATAAGGATAATCTTGAATATAATTTTAAACAAGATGTTGAAGCTGTAAAAGTTGTTTTAAATTCTAAAGTTAAACTAACTGTTATTCCTTGTCAAAATGTTGCTTCTAATTTGAGGACTTCTATTTATGAACTGGCACACTTCTTAGGAGATAAGAGTGGATTAAATCAACATTTACTAGCTCGTTTTTACTGTGATGGATTCCATGGGATTCAAGAGGGAAGAGTGCTTTGGGATATTTCGGTTATAGCTTATTTGATTAATCAGGATTGGTTTATAACTCAAAATATTAGTTGTCCTAATGTTTTAGATGATATGTCTTATGAATTTACAGAAGGTAAGCATGAAATTACTTTTGTAACGTATATTGATGTAGATAAAGTATATAAAAATTTATTTAGAAAGCTTGGTGATAATAATGAATAAATATTTAACAGAATTACATTTACATACGGATGAGTTACTTTAGAAGAAATAACTAATATTGAACAATTAGTTAAAGTATTAAAAACTGGTAATTATGAACTAATCCAAAATGGAGTATTAGAAAAAAATATGTAATAGACTTTTTAAGTTTTATTTAGTAAAATGGAGTTTAGAGGATGTGATAAAATGGATGTATCAAAAATTAGATATGAATTAATTAAACAAAAAGAATCAAATTTTAAAGGAAATGTATATCACTTTTCTCAAGTTAATTTTGCTTATAACTCAAATAAAATAGAAGGAAGTAATTTGACAGAAGAACAGACAGAAGCAATTTTTGATACTTCAAGTTTTATTCCTAAAAATAATGAATTAATTCAAGTAGATGATTTAATAGAAATGAAAAATCATTTTAAATTATTTGATTATATGTTAGATACTTTAGATGAGCCTTTATCTAAAGAATTGATCATTAAAATGAACAAGATCTTAAAACGAGGTACAAGTGATGAAGATAATCCTAGATATAATATTGGTGGTTTTAAAGTGATTCCCAATGTTATAGGTCTTGTAGAAATGGTTAAAACTAGTAGTCCTCAGGAAGTAGAAAATGATTTAAATCAACTTTTAAAAGAGTATAGTGAATTAGATAAAATTACTATAAAAGATATCATTCATTTTCATGTCTTATTTGAACGTATTCATCCTTTTTCTGATGGTAATGGTAGAGTAGGGAGGATGATTATGTTTAGAGAGTGTTTAAAAAATGATATTATGCCATTTATTATTTTAGATCAAGATAAGTCTTATTATATGAGAGGACTAAAAGAATATGATAGAGATTCTAAATATTTAATCGATACTTGTTTGCACTCACAGGATATTTATGAAAGTGTTTGCAAGCAATTGCTTGATTTTGAAATAAATGAAGATTGACGAGATTAGAAATAAAGATGAAGATAGTTATTGTTAGACATGGTGAAGTTCCTCATAATTTTTTGGTATGTATAATGCAGATGATGAGGATTTAACAGAATTAGGAATAAAACAGGCAAAAGAGTTTGGGAAAAGAATTAAAGATATGAATTTTGATCTTATTATTTCTTCTCCTTTAGTGCGTGCTAAACATACTGCTCTAATAATTAATATAAATCATAATCAAATTATTTTTGATGATAGAATGAGAGAAAGAAGCTGTGGTGATTTAAGTGGTAAATCTCTAGAAACAACTAATCGTGATGAATATTGGAATTATAATACAACTATTCAATACGGGACTTCTGAGGATATTAGAATATTTTTTGCGAGAGTTTTTAACTTTTTAGATGAACTCAAACATAAGGATTATGAAAGTGTTTTAATTGTTGCTCATAGTGGTGTTTCGAAAGCTTTTAGTGTTTATTTTGAAGGAATAGGTGATGGCTTGTTTTTAAATCGAGGATTAAAAAATTGTGAGATAAAGGAGTATGTATTATGAAATTAACAAGTAATAAAGCATTAGAGTTGTTGGAAAGCTTTAGAGATGAAAAGAAAGATAATCACTGGATTGATCATTCTATTTGTGTAGGGAATGCTGCTTTAGTAATGGCTCATGCTTTAAAGTTAGATGAAGACTTTGCCAAAACTCTTGGTTTTATTCATGATATTGGTAAAGGTGTTGGTGATTTTAAAGATCATGTAATGAATGGTTATCAATATATTTTACAGTTGGGTTATGATGAAGAATATGCTAATATTTGTCTTACTCATTCTTATTTAAATAATGATGTTTATTGTACTGCGGGTGGAATTCCTCGCGATATTCCTTTTAGAACAGAATTTATTCAGAATCATGAATATACGATTTATGAAAAAATAATTAATTTATGTGATTTAATGTGTACATGCAAAGTTTTGACTGTTGATAAAAGACTTGTTGATATCATTATTCGGAGAAGTGCTTATGAAAATACGCAATATCATGTTAAAGAAACTTATAAATTAAAAGCATATTTTGATGAGTTATTGGGTTTTAATTTATATGATTTGTTTCCAGAAATTAAAGAAAATTTATAGTTTTTTTTCCAATATTTTTATGTTATAATAGGTAACTAGGGAGTGAAATTTTTATGAACATATTAGCAATTATAAAGAATATTGGGGTAGAAGAGTATACGAAGCTATTAAGGCTCGAAAATGAAGAATTAAAAAAAAACATAAGTGCTTTTTTTGCTAGTGATTATTTTGGCAAGTTATCAAAATTTCAAAAGCAAGAAGTAATCAATACTGTTTATCGTTTAGAAGAGGACGAAATAAAAATATTCTTGTATCATTTAAGTAAACTTTTAAATTCCAATATAAGTAGTGATGTTTTTAAAAATTATTATATACAGTTACTTCTAATGCATCCAACCTTTGACATTGCAGCTATATATACTCTTTGTGCTTTTCCTAATATTAGTTTAAAAGAGATTAGTGATGCGGTTACAAATATGGTTAATAATTTAACAGTTGAAAGTTATGAGGAAGCAATGAAAAAAGGGGATTTTAAGTATGATGTTATTTCTATTTATGGAACAGATACTTTTAGCACTTTAGATGATGATATGAAAAATAGATTAATTTTAGATGTTAATGATATTGTTGATAATAAATTAGCGTATGGACAAAAGGGCTTTATTTTAGAAAATTATTTAAAAGTTTTAAAAAGTTTACAAAATATTGATATTTCTTTATGGAATACTATTTTAGATATTATGTTAAATAATTATGATTTTGATGTTTTGTTTGTTTACGATAAGTTAAAAGATGCTAATTATAGTAATGAGGATATTAAACGTTATTTAAAAATATGTGCTAAGTTTGATGAGAATGTTGTTAGTATTATTGCGGATAAAAATTTAAAGGAACAAGGCGTTGTTGATATTATTTTAAATGGTCTTGTTAATATAGATTTAGATGTTGAACATTTAGAATATGTCATTGATAATATATTATTTTATCAAAAACTTGAGGATGCTATACCAGCAGTTATGGCCTTATTTTCCTTGCCAAGTGATGAACATCTTTCTTTTGTTGAAAGGTTATTAGAACAAAATAGTGTTCGACGTAATCCTCATTTAGCATCCTTTATTCGTTATGTTTCTTTCATGAACGAAGAAGACTTACCATTAGTAGAATATGAAGCAAAATATGAAGAAGGATATCATGAGATGCCTTTTAGTAGGGCAGCTATGGAACATAATAGAGTTGCTATGGATTATCTTGATACACATCCGGGATGCAAGTCAACTACTTTGGTAAGAGTGCCATATCGTAAGGAAAGAGGACAATATAAAATAGATATTTAAGTAAAAGCAAGAAAGTTCGTAAATAAATGTGTCGGAATTTGTCGGACGGTTTTTCTTGCTTTTTTCATGTCTAAATATCATAATAATTTACTGTTATTCTCTTTAGTGGATAACACTTCCAGATTAAATATGGCATATTTTAAATAAATAAACAAGAAAAATCGAATATTCATTTATAAAATTTTTTGACATCTTTTGCCATTATTTTAGGTAAATATTATTGAGTTAAAATTAAATCTATGATAATATAGTTATATAAGGAGGATTTAATATGTGGATTGCTATTGTTATTATTGTTATTGTTGTATTGATACTTATTTGGGCTGTTGCTACTTATAACTCTTTAGTTGATTTTCGAAATCGAGTAAAAGATGCTTGGAGTCAAATTGATGTTCAATTAAAGAGAAGATTTGATTTAATTCCAAATTTAGTTGAAACGGTTAAAGGTTATACGAAACACGAAAATGAAACATTAGAAGAAGTTGTTCAAGCTCGTAATACTTATTTATCTGCAACATTACCAGAAGACCAATTAAAAGCAGATGGAGAACTTACAAATGCTATTAGTAAGTTATTTGCTTTATCAGAAAATTATCCTGATTTAAAAGCAAATCAAAATTTCCAACAATTGCAACAAGAATTACAACAAACAGAAGATAAGATTGCAATGTCTAGACAATTTTATAATGATATTGTTATGCAATATAATAATAAGATTGAAATGGTACCATCAAATATTATTGCAGGATTATTTAAGTTTAAGCAAGAAAAATTCTTTGAAGCTCAGGAAAGCGAAAAAGAAAATGTTAAAGTACAATTTTAAGGTTACCAAAAGGTATACCTTTTTTTGAAAGGAATAATTATGAAAAAAGTTATTTTGAGTTTATTTCTATTGTTGGTTCCATCTTTTGTAAAGGCTGCTAGTTATCAAATTACTGATCAACTAATAGAAGCAGAAATACTTAATAATGGTGATTTAAGAATTAGTGAATTAATTGTAATGGATGGTACATTTAATGGGTATGAAAAAAGTCTTAGTTATGCGAATTATTTATTAGAGGATGATTTTAGTAGTTATGATAATAATAGTTTATATAATGCTAGTGATATTGAATTAATTGATATTAAAGGTAAAAAGATTGATGGTAATGTTGATTTTGATACTTTTGATGATTCGGATTTTGTAAAATTTCAACTTGTTAATTCTGCTAGTAATGGAAACATGACGGTATATACAGAGGATGAAGTTTATAATGGTTATACTTATCGATTATATTATCCAGCTAATCATGAGAAAGTTGCTTTTTTAATTACTTATGTTGTTGAAGAAGCGGTTGTTGTTCATCAAGATGTAGCAGAACTTTATTGGAATTTTATTACGCCAAATGATTATGATGATATTAATCATGTTCAAGTGAAAGTGTTACTTCCGGGAGTAGATAATAGTAGTAATTTTCGTTTTTGGGCGCATGGTGATTTATCTGGAGAAATTACGAAATTAGATACAAATGATGGTGTTTTGGCACAGATATCTCATATGGATGCTACTTCCGTTTTGGATATTCGTATGACTTTTGATAAAAATTTAATTACGGATCTTTCTAATGCTAAAATAAATAATGATAATGCTTTAGAAGGTATTATCCAAGTAGAAGAACAAAGAGCAGAGGTTGCTAATGAGTTACGGGATCAATTAAAAAAAGAAAGAAATTTTGTGATTGGTTATTCTTTGGTATTACTTGCTATGGTATTTGGTGGTGCTGTTTTTGTCTATTTTAAATATGGAAAAAGTCCAAAAGCAAGTTATTATTCAAAATATAATCGTGAATTTATTGATGACTATAATGTTGAAGTAATTGATTACCTTATGAAAAGGCAGATTACACCGAATGCTTTATCGGCTTCTATTATGAATTTGATTTATAAGAAAAATATTAGTGTTAAAGAAATAGAATCAACTAAGAAAAAAGAAAAAGTTTATGAATTTACCTTAGAAAATCAAGAAAAATTAAGTGGTAGTGAAGTGATTTTGATTGGCTTTTTGTTTGATACAGTTGGTGGAGAAAAATTAAATGATAAGAATCAAAAAATTTTTACTACAAAAGATTTAAAAAGTTATGCGAGTGGTTCTAAAACTTGTAGTAAATTTATTAAAAGTTATACAGCTTGGAAAGATAGTGTCTTAAAAGAAGGAAGGAATCAAAATTTTTTTGAATCTTCTAAAATACCTAGTATTTTAGGCATTATTATTCTATTTTTAGCTATTTTCTTACTTTTCTTTTTAGTTCATTTTGGAGTTCTTTTTATTCCATCTTATGTTGCTATTTTTGCATCTGTTATTTTCTTTATTTATTCGATTGTAGTTTATAAAAAGACCGTAAAGGGAAGTGAACATTACGCTCGATGGAAAGCATTTAAAAATTTTTTGGATGATTTTGGATCTTTTGAACTAAAAGAACTTCCAGAAATTATTTTATGGGAAAGATATCTTGTTTATGCGACGATTTTTGGACTCGCTGATAAAGTACAGAAGAGTATGAATGTTTATATTGAGGAAATGGATTTATCACAAATGGGAGATACACCGATGTTTTTCTATATTAACTTTAGTCCTATTCTTCATTCAAGTATTAATAATGCGGTTAATAGTGCTTATCATAGACAATCAGCTAATTATGCGAATACTCATTCTAGCTATTCTAGTGGTGGCGGATTCGGTGGCGGATTCTCTTCTGGAGGTGGCTTTGGAGGCGGAGGTTCCTCTGGTCATGGATTTTAAAAAAATACTAAGTTTCTTGCGAAGTTACTGAAAAAGTAACAAAATAAAAAATTGATATTTAGAAGTTTGTTTCTATCTATCAATTTTTTTGCTTAAATTTTAAAATAAAAAAGAATATTCTACTATTTTTCTGCTTTTATTAGCCTTTTTTCATCTTCTAATTTATATATTCTTTTTAAATTAGTTAAAAAGAGCGTAGTTGCCCCTTGTATTGTCATACCAGACTTCCCACATGCTGTTGATTTATCATAATTATATACCGATTTTATTTCTGCATTCTTGGCTTCTATTTTATACCTATGGCTAAAATAATTTTCAAATTCTTCTGTTTTCATATAATCCATTTGAGAAATATGAGTATCACTTTTAATTTTGACACTATATGTTTTTGTTTTAGCTCCTTCTTTATAGCACCCTTCTTTTAAAGGACAATGTTTACATTTTTCCACATTAAAATAATAACATTCTACTTGAGTACCATCTTTTTTACTTCCTTGTTTTGCTTTTCTTATAGCCATATTTCCTGAAGGACAAACATACATACCGGCATCCTTATTGAATTCAAATTCTTCTGCTTTTCTGTTTCCATGTAATACAGTTTCACTTACTTTACTGACATTTTTTATACCCGATTTATTACAAAACTCTAAATTCTCTTTTTCTGAATATGCTTTATCTCCAACAATCGCTTCAAGTTCAATTCCATTATCTATTGTCTTTTTAGATAATTCTTGTAACTCTTTACCATCGTGCTTTTCTCCAGTTGTAACTGTTGCAGCAGTAATAATCCTTTCCTCGCTCATCATAATATGGGTTTTGTAACCAAAAAATTCGGTATCTGCTGTTTTATGTCCTATTTTCGCATCTTGATCTTTTGAATATTCTAATTCTATGTTTGTATCTTCAATTATTTCTCTTAACAAATTAATATTTTCTTCTATGCTAGGCACCTCAACAAATCTACCATCATTTTCTATTAATTCTAATAATTCATTACAGTATAAAATTTCATCTTCTATTAATCCCGATGCCTCACGCTTTTTAGGCATTTTTTCCTTCATCGTGGAATCTAGTTTATAAATTTTTTCCCTTAATTCTTTTGAAACTTTAATTAGTTTTTCTCGTGGTGTTATATGCCCATACATAGATAGCGTATGAGTTGAATCTACAATTCCAATGTTTCTCTTTTTTATGATTCCCTTAGTTATTGCTAAATCAACTGTCTTGCTAATCAATATGTCCATAAGTTCTTGTGACTTATCAACAGCTTTTATTAATTTTCCATTTTCATCTTTTTCATATTTAGCAATTCTGCTTCTTCTAAATTTAGTTAACAAACTAGGATCTATTACATCTTTTTCTTCAGGATCTAATCCCAAAAAATATTTATATTCCATATTTACATTAACCATTTTTATTAAGCCTTCATCTGATAATCCTGATTCTGTTTTTAACAGTAACAACTTAAACATAAATACAACATCTTTTGCAGTTCTTCCCATATTTTTTGAATAGCTGTCCTTGAGATATTCATATATAAATGAAAAATCAACTTCATCGTTCATTCTTCTCCATTTATTATTTTCAGGAATTAGTATATCATATAACTCTGAATACTTACTGAAACTAAATGTCATTTGATTGTTTTGTTTTAGCATAATTTATCACCATTCTCTTATATATATTATACCAAAATAAAAAGACTACTGATATACTTTACAATAATCTTTGTATACTTTTTCAGTAGTCTC
>JAGHGS010000085.1 GCA_017888105.1 Bacilli bacterium | reverse complement strand
TCATATAATCGAATTGTTTTATTTTCTTTTTTTACTTCTTTTTTCTTCATAGCTCCTACCTCTTAAAATATTGTAACATAAATTACTAAATAAAAATAGAGTAAATCACAAAATTACTCTATCAAATTAATATCTGTGTCTATGGAAAAATAAACACTTTCCGAACAAAACATAAAATATAGCCTATTTTATTTCTTCTAACATCTTCTCTTTAATCTTATCAATATCCGCAAAAAATAAATTAATTCCCTGTTGTTTTAAAGCTAATAACGATCTGAAATTTTTCAATATCTCATTTTTTAAATTACCTGCCACTCTAACTGGCGCACCATTAACTGTATGTACGTGGTCTATATACTTTTCTAATGTCGGGAAAGCATTTTGCAATAATATTACGGACGTTTTATTAGCAATCTCGCCTATCATAATAGAACGACAATCCCCATGCTTTTTAATTTTCTTATCTATTATAGGCTGATATTTAAATACTTTACTACTCAAAGGAATAAACCATAAAATATCCTTATCTTTTATAGTAAAATAAGTTGGTCTTGCTTTACCATTTTCATGATTTATCATCAATCCTTTATCATTAATTCTATTAAAAAATTCATCTTTAATGTGATAAATATATCCAGTTTTTACTTTCATTTACATACTTACCCCCTTCTATTAAAAATTATACCATAAACCAAAAGAAAACTTTATCTTTTCAGATAAAGTTTTCAAACATTTTCCTTCGGAATCACTTATAACTCGCACCATCCGTAAGCGACTAACATTTCGCGATTGGAATCATTTATAACCCGCACCATCCATAAGCGGTTAACATGTACTACATTTCTTTGAATGCAATATAAATATACTATATTTTTATGAAAATGTCAATTAGTATATTCAATTTTAGTATAGTCAAATACTCTAAAATTGATACTACTTTTGTTTAAAATTTAGTCTTTTTTTTCCAAATATAATTTTTGCGTTAGCAACTATTTTGCTTAACGATCACTAGATTTAACAACATATTTCATCAAAAGCAGTTTAATCGCTCTTTTACTTTTTTAAGAACACGAATTTCAATAAAATTGTTACTATCTAACATATTGGACTAATATCAATATCCACATGAAAATCTAACTATGTAAATTAGGCCTTCGACAGTTTAAACCTTCTATATTACTCAAATAATTTTATCGCACAGCATTGATAAATCAATTTGCTTTTCGATAAATTGATATTAATTCAAGCTCATACACTTCTTTATTTTCAGAATTCTTTATTAATTCAAAATTAAATTTATAACTATCTTGAGTTTTAATCAAATTTTCCAAACTAGTAATAAAGTCTGTTAAAAAATTAATATCGAATTTAAACAATTAAGTATCTGAGAAAAAATGATAATCTTTTGAAATATTTTTAACTTGACAAAAATAAGTCAATTCATTATTACATATATTATTAAAATTGGAATTATAAATATTATTAGTTTGTAATTGAATAACATATATTTTGTCATTAGTTTCAAAAACAAGTTCTCTTTCTAAATCATCTTTTCTTTTTATCATTTGTTTTATTCGCTTTATCTGCTCTTTTACCTTTGATATTTCACTACTTTTTATAAAGAGCTCATTGTCTGAATTTTTTTCAAAGCTATAGTCTCTTTATTAGTTTGAGATGTTAAATTACCTGCTTCTAAATCACTACCTAAATTAAATATTTTCATACCTATTCCACTATTGACCGATGTTTTATTATTCCTATTATTACCACTTTCATTTTCTAATGTCATTTCAGAAAATTCACTATAACCGTCAAACAAAATTGAATTAATATCCAACAAACGATCTTTATTAATATAAACCGGCAAGAACAAATTATCATTTTTCATAAAAACCTCTCCCCCAAAAATCAAATTCTCTATTTATTTTGATTTACTTTTATAGTCGCCTGAGCAGCTGCAAGTCTTGCTATAGGAACGCGATATGGACTACAAGATACATAATCAAGACCTACACTTTCACAGAATTCAATACTAGCAGGATCTCCACCATGTTCACCACAAACACCTAAATGAATATCAGGTCTTGCACTTCTTCCTTTTTCTACAGCAATACGAACAAGTTCACCAACACCTTCCGTATCAAGTTTCGCAAAAGGATCACTTTCAAATATTTGATTTTTATAATAATCATTTAAGAATTTACCTGCATCATCTCTAGAAAAGCCATAAGTCATTTGGGTTAAATCTTTTGTACCAAATGAGAAGAAGTCTGCATACTCGGCGATTTTATCAGCAGTTAAAGCTGCTCTAGGTATTTCAATCATAGTTCCAACATGATAAGTTAAATCACAACCAGCTTCCTTAATTAATTTATCAGCCTCTTCTACGACAATATCACGCACAAACTTAAATTCTTTTACATCTCCAACTAAAGGAATCATAATCTCTGGAACTACTTTTACTCCTTCTTTTCCAACATTAATTGCAGCTTCAATAACTGCTCTTGTCTGCATTCTCGCAATTTCCGGATAAGTAACAGCCAGTCTACAACCTCTATGTCCCATCATTGGATTAAATTCTTTTAAAGATTCAACACGCTTTTTTAATGCCTCAAAGCTCATTCCTAAAGCTTCTGCTAAAGGTTTTATTTCTGCATCAGTATGTGGTAAAAATTCATGTAAAGGTGGATCTAAGTAGCGTATTGTAACGCTATATGGAGCCATTGCTTTAAAGAGTTCTTCAAAATCCCCTCTTTGATATGGCAAAATATCTTCAAGTGCTGCTTCTCTTTGTTCTACTGTTTCAGCTGTAATCATTTTTCTAAAATTAAATATTCGATCTTCTTCAAAGAACATATGCTCTGTACGACAAAGTCCAATACCTTCAGCACCAAATTTACGTGCTTGAATAGCATCTCTTGGGGTATCTGCATTCGTACGAACCTTCATTCTTCTTGCTTCATCCGCCCAAGTCATGAATGTTTCAAAATCACCACTAATACTTGGCTCTTCTGTCTTAATTAAACCATCATAAACACGCCCAGTAGAACCATCTAAACTAATTTCATCGCCTTCATGATATACTTTACCACTTTTAGTAGTGAGTGTTTTAGTTTCTTCATCAATAGAAAGTTCCCCACAACCAGATACACAACATCTACCCATACCACGAGCAACAACTGCGGCATGGCTAGTCATTCCACCACGAATCGTTAAAATTCCTTCGGCATGATTCATACCTTCGATATCCTCAGGTGATGTTTCAAGTCTTACTAATATTGTTTTTTCACCAGCTTTAGTATGTTCTGTAACAGACTCTGCTGTAAAATAAATTTTACCAGCTCCAGCTCCCGGAGATGCAGCAAGACCACTAGCAATTACCTCACCTTTCTTTAAAGCTTCTGCATTAAAAGTCGGATGAAGTAAACTATCAAGTTGCTTTGGTTCTACTTTTAAGAGTGCTTCACTCTTGGTAATTAAACCTTCGCTTACCATATCAACTGCCACTTTTAAAGCTGCCGTTGCCGTTCTTTTACCATTTCTAGTTTGAAGCATAAATAAATGTCCATCTTCAATCGTAAACTCCATATCTTGCATATCTTTATAATGATTTTCAAGAGTTTTAGCAATTTTAGCAAACTCTTTATATACCTCTGGCATTGTATCCTCAAGTTTACTAATAGGTTCTGGTGTACGAATACCTGCCACAACATCTTCGCCTTGAGCATTAATTAAATATTCACCATAAAGCTTATTTTCTCCAGTTGCAGGATTTCTTGTAAACGCAACACCCGTACCAGAAGTATTACCTCGATTACCATAAACCATCTCTTGAACATTGACTGCGGTTCCCCAACTAGATGGAATATCATTCATTCTTCTATAATAAATAGCCCGCTCATTATTCCAGCTTCTAAATACTGCAGTAACTGCTTCAATTAATTGAACTTTCGGATCTTGTGGAAAATCTTCCCCAGCAATTTCCTTATAAATATTTTTAAATTCACTCGTTACTTCCACCATATCATCTGCGGTTAAATCCGTATCAAATTTAGCACCTTTTTCTTCCTTTATTTCATCTAATCTTCTTTCAAAACTAGATTTTGGATACCCTTTAACAACATCCGCAAACATTTGAATAAATCTTCGATAAGAATCATACACAAATCTCTTATTATTGGTAACTTCAGTAAAACCTTCTGCTACTTCATCATTCATACCTAGATTTAAAACCGTATCCATCATACCAGGCATACTAGCACGAGCGCCACTTCTTACACTAACAAGTAATGGATTTTTCTTATCACCAAGTGTTTTACCAGTAATACGTTCTAATTCTTCTAATTTAGCATAAATCTCATTTTTAACAGCCTCATCAATAACTTCCTTATCTTGATAATACTTATTACAAGCTTCTGTTGTAACCGTAAAACCTCTTGGAACAGGAAGACCAAGTCCTGTCATTTCTGCTAGATTAGCACCTTTACCACCTAACAATTCTTTCATGTCTTTATTACCTTCTGAGAAAAGGTAAACATATTTTTTTTCCATATAGCCTCCTTAAAATTATGGTACGAATTTATTATAACACGAGTCAAGAAGAACCACAATGAATAGGCAAAAGTTTGACAAAAAATATACAAAAAAAGAACAGTTATTTCTAACCATTCTAAATTTAAGCAAGTTTATATGGATCAGTACTTGTACCTGTTCCTGTTAATTGAACATCTGCTTTTAAATTGATGACTGGACGAACACCATGCGCTGCAGAAGTTCTTGCTGTACTTACACTATTATTAGTTTTTGAAATATACATTCTTGCCCCATCAAAAGCCATCGTCGAAGGTGTCATCGTCCAATAAGATAAAGTAGTTTGCAAATAGAAAGTACTATTAGTAATTTCTGACACTTCGCCTGCAAAAGACATTTCATCCATACTGATTAATCCAATTGGGTATTGTAATGCTTTATTTCCGTTACTACTTCCACTTGTTGTATATAAATCGCTATCATTTTCACATTCAAAGGTTGGTTGTTTATTTGTATATAATCTTTCAAAGGATGAATAATAAAATTCACTTCCGTTTACTACCCATGATCCATTTTGTAAATCTCGATCATTACAAAATCCCGGACTATTTACTATTTGACTATCATAATTTTGTAAATTATTACTATACCAACTATCTAACACACCTTTGATTGTACTTGCTGTTCCTCCATTTTGAGTACTTGGTCTTTGGGCATCTACCTGGTATGTATATCCTACATAGTAACTTGCATTTGCTGAATTATTATAATCACTTGTTCCTATTTGCCGATCAGTTGATGATTCTCCATTAGCATGGGCACTTGTTCCGTCATAGATTAATCGAATTGATCCATTACCATTAATTCTTACTATGCGCCACCAGTATCCAGCAAATTTAACATAATTATTTTCTACTGCCCCTCTAAAGTAATAGCTCATTCCTAAATCATCTTCTACTTTATACATTCCTTCATCGGTTGTTGCCACCTGACTAAAATCTGGTGTGCCTTCATGAACTGTTGAATTTGCTAATATTGTATTCATTGCAAGTGGTTTAATATCAAAATAC
>JAGHGS010000084.1 GCA_017888105.1 Bacilli bacterium | reverse complement strand
GCACAAAAACCTACAGCACTAAATATTGATTAGGAGGATTTAAATGGCAAAACAAGTATGGACCGCAACAGGTCGTCGTAAAAGAAGTTCTGCACAAGTTAGAATTACTGGTGGAACAGGAAATATCGTTGTAAACGGTGTTGATGTAAATGAATATTTTCCAAATCAAA
Organism: Bacilli bacterium; assembly: GCA_017888105.1. Lineage (GTDB taxonomy): Bacteria > Bacillota_I > Bacilli_A > RF39 > UBA660 > Caccenecus. The sequence continues at coordinate 12,762 of JAGHGS010000084.1, read as the reverse complement.
TCCTAGTTATGGATTTAAAACAACCATTAGAAGTTACAGATAATATCAATCGTTTTGATATTGACGTTACTGTAAACGGTGGCGGATATTCTGGCCAAGCAGGAGCTATTCGTTTAGGTATTGCAAGAGCCCTATTAAAATTTGATGAGAATACGGATCAAACAAGAGAAGATTCTTATCGTAAAATTTTAAAAGCAAATGGCTTCTTAACAAGAGATGCTAGAGTAAAAGAACGTAAGAAATACGGACTTAAAAAAGCTCGTCGTGCTCCACAATTCTCAAAACGTTAATATGTTTTCTTATTCCAAGCTTTGTGCTTGGTTTTTCTTTACTAAAAAATAAGCATCGAATTTTGTCGAACGCTTTTTCTTGCTTTTTTAAAGTATTTGCTTCATAATAAATAATCGTTATTTACTGGTGGTAGCGCCTGCTTCATTTTGTAAGTAGTTTAAACTGCTTGAGTATTCAGGGGGTTAAATGAAAGCTAGGTGATGTAAATGAACGAAGAAATAAAGTATTTGTTTATTATAATAATTATGCTTATCTCTATGATTAGAGATGAACATAAAAAAAGTCGCTAGCCCAAAGGCATAGCGTTTGACATTGTGCAGGCGCTATCCACTAAGTGGATAACACTTACATATTGATTATATAATTTATTATAAACATTGGCAAGTAAAAAATTGCTAAATCATCAATAATTTGCTATAATAAAGTCGCTTAAAAGGAGTGACTTTTTATGAATGATACAATCTGTGCCATATCAACTGCTTTAGGAGTGGGAGCCATATCAATAATTCGAGTAAGTGGCAGTGATGCAATTAGAAAGGTTGCAAAACTTTTTGATGGTAAAAACTTATTAGAAGTAGAAAGTCACACAATTCATTATGGTCATATTGTAAGTGATGGCGAATTTATTGATGAAGTTTTAGTAACGGTTTTAAAAGCTCCAAAAACTTATACCAAAGAAGATATTGTTGAAATAAATTCTCATGGTGGTATTTCTACAACCAAAAAAGTATTAGAAGTATTAATTGAAAATGGAATTCGTCTAGCAGAAAAAGGTGAATTTACGAAAAGGGCATTTTTAAATGGAAGATTAGATCTAAGTCAAGCAGAAGCAGTAAATAGTTTAATTAAATCTCATACGGATTTAGAACGAAAGCTCGCCTTAAATACACTAAGTGGAAAAGTATCGCGAAAAATAAAAAAGGTAAGACAAATCATTGTTGAATTACTTGCTAATATCGAAGTAAATATCGATTTTCCAGAATATGAAGATGCACTTGAAGTAACATTAGAAAATTTACCGCCAAAATTAAATGAGATCAAAAAAGAATTAGAAGAGCTATTAGAAGAATCAAAAATTGGTAAAATTGTAGAAAATGGAATTAAAGTTGCCATTGTAGGAAGACCTAATGTTGGAAAAAGTAGTATTCTAAATGCTTTATTAAAGAAAAACAAAGCCATTGTAACGGATATTGCTGGTACAACCAGAGATATTGTCGAAGGGGAAATGGAACTAAAAGGGATTGCTTTAAAATTTATTGATACAGCAGGCATTAGAAAAACCGATGATGTTGTTGAAAAAATTGGTGTAGATAAATCATTGGAAATGATAGAAGAAGCCGACCTAGTAATTCTTGTTTTAAATAATAATGAAGAATTAACCGAAGAAGATAAAGAAATAATCGAAAAAATAAAAAATAAAACTCATATTATCTTTATAAATAAAAATGATTTACCAAATAAATTAGAAATAAATAATAAAGAAACTGTAAAAGGAAATACAATTGAAGATAAGGGGTTAGATAATTTAAAAAAGAAAATTGTTGAATTATTTGATTTAGAAAAAATTGGTAATAGTAATTTGGAAGTTGTATCAAGTGCTAGAGAGATTGGACTTATTAAAGAAGCATTAAATAGTATTAACAATGCTTTAAATAACGTAAGTGCCTCTCTACCAGTTGATATGATTGAAATTGATATAAAAAAAGCATGGGATTTACTTGGAGAAATAACGGGTGAATCTTATGAAGAAGAACTGCTAGATACACTATTTAGTGAGTTCTGTTTAGGAAAGTAAGGGAATAATTATGTATGATTTAATCGTAGTAGGAGGAGGACATGCTGGATGCGAAGCGGCTCATATAGGAGCATTACTAGGCCTAAAAACCGCTTTAGTAACAGCAAATATTAAAAATATTGCCGATATGCCATGCAATCCATCTATTGGAGGAACAGCCAAAGGTATTATTGTAAGAGAAATTGATGCCTTAGGCGGAATAATGGGTCTTGTTGCCGATCGTACTCACTTTCAAATCAAGATGTTAAACAATGGCAAAGGTCCAGCAGTAAGAAGTCTTCGTGCGCAGGCAGACAAAGTAACTTACCCTAAAGTAATGTTAGAATTTTTAAATAATACTCCGAATTTAACTATATTAGAAGGTATGGTTGAAGATTTAATTATCGAAAATAATATGGTCAAAGGAGTAATTTTAAATAATAAAGAGCAAATACAAAGTAAGTCTGTTATTTTAACGACGGGAACATATTTAAAAGCAAATATTTTAATTGGTAGCGAAAACACTCCCGGAGGACCTCATGGAGAAGAAAGAAGTAACAATTTAAGTGATAATTTAAGAAAATTAGGATTAGATGTTCAAAGATTAAAAACAGGAACTCCACCACGAATCAAAAAGGATTCTATTGACTTTAGCAAGTTGCAAGAAGAAAACGGCGATAATGAGTATTATACATTTAGTTTTGATAATCCGCCATTTTACAAAATAAATGAACAACAAAAATGTTACTTACTATATACTAATGAAAAAACGCATGAAATAATTCGAAATAATCTAGATAAATCTGCAATGTATGGTGGCTATGTAACTGGAGTAGGTCCAAGATATTGTCCATCGATTGAAGATAAAATAGTAAGATTTTCAGATAAAGAACGTCATCAACTTTTTTTAGAACCAGAAAGTATTTATTATGATGAATGGTATTTGCAAGGATTTTCAACATCAATGCCTAGGGATGTACAAACCTCAATGGTCCATTCTTTAAGTGGCCTAGAAAATGCTATAATAACAAAATATGCTTATGCGATTGAATATGATGCCCTAAATCCTTTGGAAATGAAACCCAGTCTAGAAAATAAAATAATTGAAAATTTATTTACTGCAGGCCAAATTAATGGAACGAGTGGTTATGAAGAAGCAGCTGCACAAGGACTAATCGCTGGAATTAACGCTCATCATAAGTTAAAAGGAATAGACCCATTAATACTTCGAAGAGATGAGGCTTATATCGGTGTATTAATTGATGATTTAGTAACAAAAGGAACCAAAGAACCTTATCGTATGCTAACGAGCCGAGCTGAATACCGTCTTATTTTGCGTCACGATAATGCAGATCTAAGACTTCGAGGAATTGGTTTTAAACACGGAACAATAGATGAAGAGAGAATGAATAGGTTAAGAGAAAAAGAAAATCAAATAGGTGAAGTAAAAAACATATTAAGAAATAATAATTTAAAATTAAATGAAGAAACCAAAGAGATATTAAAAAGTTTGAATTTAGAAATACCATCTATTAGTACTAGTTTATATATGTTTCTTAAAAGACCAGAAATAAATATGGATATAATTAAAAAACTAATTCCTCTAGATTATTCGAAAGAAATATTAGAAGAAGCAGAAATTGAAATTAAATATGAAGGTTATATTGCTAAAGTTTATAAAGAAGCAGAAAAATCAAAAAAACTAGAAGAAAAATTAATACCAAAAGATATTAATTATGATGATGTCTTAAATTTAGCAAGTGAAGCTAGACAAAAATTAAAAGATATTAAGCCATTATCCATTGGCCAAGCGACTCGTATTAGTGGAGTAAATCCATCCGATATAGCAATACTTACCGTATATTTAAAAAAGAAATATGATAAATAAGGAGAATATATGAACAAAGAAACATTCATAAAGGAATTAAAAAAACTAAATATAAATCCAACCGAACAAAATTTAAAAGATTTAGAAATTTACAAAAATTTATTAATCGAATATAACAAAAAATTTAATTTAACTGCCATCAAAACAGAAGAAGAAATCTATCTAAAACATTTTTATGATTCCCTAACTTTAACCAAAGCAGATGATTTAGATGGAAATAAAAAATTGCTTGATATTGGTACTGGTGCTGGATTTCCAGGTTTAGTTTTAAAAATATTTTATCCCAATTTAGAAGTAACTCTCCTAGATTCCAATCATAAAAAAATCATGTTTTTAGAAACTGTAATAAAAGAACTAAATTTAGAAAATATTCATTGTATCAATTCTCGTGCTGAAAATTTACCAGATTATAACCGTGAATATTTTGATATCGTAACTTCTCGCGCCGTAGCTCATCTTCGTATTATCTCAGAACTATCAATTCCTTACCTAAAAGTAAATGGAGTATTCATTGCCATGAAAGGAACTTCTTCAAAAGAAATAGAAGAAAGTACGAAAATTCTAGAAAAGCTAAATAGTAAAATAATGGATGTAATAACTTTTAATTTACCAATTGAAAATAGTAATCGTTCTTTAATTATTGTAAAAAAGGAAAAAGAAACAAATAAAAACTATCCAAGAAGCTACGACAAGATTGTAAAAAATAGATAATAAAAATAGACATAAAAGATTTTAAGTGTTATTATATTTATAATAAAGGGTGTTGAACATGAAAACAAATATCGCTTTATTAATAAGTATTTTAACACTTATTTTATTGCTTTTCTTTTTACGTGTAACAATACCAAAAGAAGAACAAAACTTGGTAGGAAACTTAATAACAGAAGGTATTTATGGATATGATTTAGATAGTGAAAATAAAACGATTAATGGTTTATCTCTAAAAGATAATGACGTTTATTATTTGGTAATGGAAACGATAGATGAAGAAAAAAATATAAATAATTACCAATTAAAAAAATTAGATATTTATAAAAATGAACAAAAAGAAATAGATAGCCAAAATAACTATAACAGCTACTGTACTTTAAAAGAAGAAAATGTTTTTTGCTTAACCGAAACTAGTTTGGATATTTATGATTTAAATTTCCACAAAATTTTTAGTTATACTTCAAAAGAACAGATAGAAGAAGCAAACTATTTCCCTTACAAAGATATATATGCTAGATATTATAACAACGAAATTTATTTGATCAGAAATAAACAAGAAGAATCTTATCGAACCATATCCAGTGATAATAATTTATATTACGAAGATTATTTTTCTACAAATAGTAATACCTACATTATTTTAATTGATGAAGATGGAAATTTCTATTTATATGATATAAATGAAAATAAATTAACCCAAATAAAACAAGAACACTATTTTAAATATGAAAATGGAATTATTTTTTACAATGAAAAAATATTTATGATTCATGATTTAATGAATCATAAAATAATAGAATATGAAAACAATATTCAAGAAGACTATTATTATACAGGAACATTTAATAAAGAAAATTCCACCTTTTATTTATATGATATAATTGAAAACAAATTATTTATTGAAAATCTAAATGAAAGAACAATACAAGAATTAGATACAACTATATTATCAAAAGATAATCCGATATCCAAATTAATAATAAAAAATAACTATTTATATATTTATGTTTTACAAGATAAAGATAACTTTTATGTAATAGATATAAATCAATTACAATTACCAATCATTAATATTGATGAATATGAAAATGAAGTAATAAGTAATATTAATACAAAAATAAATAATATAAAAGATAAATATAATGTAAATATAAAGATAAAAGACGATGCAATTATTAAATTTCCTGATTTCAGTGCAGAACCTTTAACAAAGAATGAATTAATATTAGAGTCTTTAAATAAAATAGAAACAATCTTAGTAAAATACGATCGATCTTTTTTTGAAAGTTTTTATAATAATGGCTTTGTTGGTTTAAACTTATATTTAACAGGAGAACTAACTCCAAGTGATTACGAAACACAAGTAGCTAATCCTGCTGCATATTCTCTTACTTTTAATGGTGAATATATGATAGTAATTGATTTAAATCAACCAAACATCGAAGAATTGTTATGTCATGAATTACTACATAATTTAGAATTTAATTTGAATAATCAAAATATATATCCATTTAAAAATTGGAATCACTATAATCCAACAGGCTTTAAATATAATAATTCCTACACATCTGATACCCATGATAATTATACTCTAACCGAAAAAGAGAAAGAAAATGTTTATTTTATTGACTATTATTCACACACATATGAAACCGAAGATCGTGCAAGAGTATTTGAACGTATTTGTTCTTGTGAAGAAGACAGCATTGTAAATGAATACCCAAATCTTTATGAAAAAGGAGTATATTTAAAAGAAGAAATAACAAAGTATTATCCGAATTTAAATGACACAGGATTATTTAATAGTTTAAATTAAAAAAGCAGAAAATTTCTTGCTATCAAATTTAGAAGCTTACTTGGTTATTACACACATTAACTATTGTTGTTACGCACAATGATGATGGTTGATGTTTTTTTGATTTAAAGTTGAAAAAAAAGGAAAATAATGTTAAAATTATGATATTAGATAAAAGGGCTGATGAAAGTGAACTTAGAACAAAATATATTACAAATACCAATTGACGAAATAATTCCCAATCGGTTTCAACCACGACTCCAATTTGATGATCGCGGTTTAGATGAACTAGCAAGTTCTATTAAACAACATGGAATAATTCAACCGTTAGTATTGAGACGAATTGAGGATAAGTATGAAATTATTGCTGGAGAACGTAGATATAAAGCAGCTCAGTTAGCGGGATTAACCAAAGTTCCAGCAGTCATTGCAAATATAGATGATAACAAAAGTGCCGAAGTAGCAATTGTCGAAAATGTTCAAAGAAGAGATTTATCAGCAATAGAAGAAGCCAGAAGTTATAAAAATTTACTTGATAAAGGATACTTAACTCAATCAGAGCTTGCAAAAAAGATGGGCTTATCTCAAAGTGCGATTGCTAATAAACTCCGCTTATTAAACCTAGATGAAGAGGTTCAACAAGCATTGATGAATAATCAAATTAGTGAACGCCATGCAAGAAGCCTTCTAGTTTTACCAAGCCATGAAGAACAAAGAAAATGGTTAAAAAGAATAATTAATGAACGGATGACAGTAAGGGATTTAGATAATGAATTAAAAAAGTTAAATGAAACTCCAAAAGAAGAAGAGGATGATACTGACGTACCATTAGTAAGAAACATTGATATTGATGCCATCCGAAAGGAAGCTACAGAGATTCCAAGTATTAATGAAGAAAGTGACATTGCTCGTAAATTAAGAGAAATTGAAAGAGAAAAAATGTTTAATCCAGATATTATTCCGGTAGAACAAGCTAGAAATGATTCAAAAGGAAATTTCTTTAACTTCCTAGAAAACGAAAAAGTAAATATGAACATGGAAGAACCAGTCTTAAAAACTCCAGCGATAAACATTGAACTTCCAAAGCAAGTAACCTCTCCCGAGCAAGTAGAAGAACAAGTAAATCCACAAAAAGATGAACCTACCGTATCACCAACTGATTCAATCTCACCAACGTTACATTCAAATTTTGGATCAACGGGAAATATAAACAATAATATATCAACGGATGAAGAAACTTTTGACCCAGTAAACTTAATTGATACATTAGATCCAAATTATGAAGTAAAACAAGAAGAAAAACTAGGAATAGATTTAAAAACAGCAATTAATACAGTTCGAGAAATGAAAGATACTCTTCAAGATAAAGGATTTAATATATCTTTAGAAGAAACAGATTTAAATGATTTATATCAATTTGTAATTAAAATAAAAAAAGATTAGGCAAATACAAAATGTATTTGTTTTAATTTGACAAAAAAGAGGTGTTATATTATAATGATAACGAAAGTTACCAATGTAGAAAAGGGTGGTGAAAATGGCTGCAAAAAGTATTATAGACAAACCAACATTATTAAAATACGCAATTAAAATGGTAGAAGAAAAAGGGATAGAAAGTATTAATGCAAGAGATTTAGCTACAAATGCTGGAATTTCTACCAAACCAATTTATCGTATTTATAAAAGTCTAGATGAATTAAAAAATGATGTAAATGAAATTATAAAAAAAGAATATGATGAATTTATCATGAAAAGAGTAGATAATAAAAATGCTCTAATAACAGTATGTGTAGCATACGTCGAATTTGCTGAAATGCATAAAAACTATTTTAAATGTATGTTTTTATCAAATAATTTAAAATGGAAAAGTATTGATGATGTCTTAAATGAAAAATGGAATCAATCAACAATAATTAATTTAGTAAATAAACATAGTCTTTCTTTTGAAGAAGCAAAAACACTATTTATGAATGTATGGTTATATGCAAATGGACTAGCAACTCTAATTGCATGTAACGATCTAAAAATTGATAATAAAGAGATACTAATAAGAATAGTAAAAATTTATAAAGAATTATCAAAAACATTAAAAAATAATGAAAAAATATCTAATAATGTATAAGAAGCCAAGAAAATAACTTGGTTTTTTAAATATTATTTACAAATAAGTATTAATGAATATAACTAGGAACCCCAAGATCTACATCTTGAATCGAATATCCCTGAGAATTAATTCCAAAATGAAAAGTATAATAATGATTTTCTGCTTTTACAAAAACTTGAAAAGTATCTTTCTCATTGCTAATCGCCTTTATATATTCATAAGAAGAAACTTCTGGAAGATAATGACTAAAATAAGTAGAAATGGAATTTTTAGTATTAATTTCAATTCTTTTATTTAAAACCCGATAACAAACAACACTATAAATAAGTAAAATACTTACTGCAATTAATACAACAATTAAACTTTTTGCTTTCATTTTATCCATCCTATCATTAAATAGTTTACCACAAATTGACGAGAATATAAATATATGTAATATTTAGTACTTGACAAAGCATAGTAGTAGATATATGATATTGGCAAGTGGGTGATAAGTATTAATACACAATTTAAAAAAGGGGTTTTGGAACTTTTAATACTATTGATGGTTGAAAAAAATGATCAATATGGATATGAATTAGTAGAAAAAGTAAGCAAAATCGTTGATGTAAGCGAAGGAACAATTTATCCGATCTTAAAGCGTCTAACAAATGAAGGGTATTTTGAAAGTTATACAAAAGAATCAACCGAAGGTCCCATTCGAAAATATTATCATATAACAGCAACCGGATTAAAAATAATGAAAGAAGAGTTAAACGAATGGAAAAAATTTTCAAAAAGCGTAAACAATTTTATTGAAAGGAGTACAAAATGAAAAAGCAAGAATTTCTAAATAAATTAAGAAAAAAAATAGATGTGTTAGAAGATAAAGAAATAGAAGATATTATTAGTGAATACGAAGGATATATCGAAGAAAAAGTAAGTCGTGGTTTATCGGAAGAAGAAGCGATAAAAGAGCTTGGCGATTTAAATGAAATAGCAAATGATTTACTAGCAGCTTATAAAGTAAAACAAAAAGATAGTAATTATTTAAAAAAATTTATTAATAAAGTTTCTCTTGGTTTCGATTATATTTTAAATGAATTAAGCAATAAAAGTGGTAAAGATATTTTAAAATTTATTATTGAAATAGGCTTAATTATATTACTAATATTTATTTTTAAAATTCCCTTTTTATTAGTAAAAGATTTAGGATGGCATATTTTCAGCAGCTTGTCATCTCCAATTTCAGATATTTTCTATGGAATTTGGTCATTTATTATAGAATTATCCTATTTTATTTTAGCAATTGTTTTATTTATTAAAATCATTGAAAAAAGATATTTTAAAGGTTTTTCAGAAAAAATTGTAGCAGAAATCGAAGAAGAACAAAAGGAAAATAAGGAAAGTAAAAAAGAGAAAAAGAAATCAAAAGAAATTAAGGTAGAAGAGAAAAAAGAAATAAAAGAGCCTAAAAAAATAGGCATTGTTGAAATGATTACCAATATTTGTATCTTGTTCCTAAAATTAATTGTAATTATGTGTTTAATTGGTGTAATTATCTATTTAGTTGGAATGGTTTTTGCAATAGGCTTAGGAATTTATTTACTAATAAAAGGAGTTACTTATTTTGGAATATTTATTCTTTTAGTTGCCTTATTTCAAGCAGGAATATTATTATTGGAATTAGGACTATATTTTGTCTTTAACAAAAAAATAAAAGTCGGTCACCTTCTAGCAGAAGTAATCATAATCATTGTATTATCTGGTTTTGGTCTAGCATTAGGAGCAATTGAAATAGCAAATACTGAAATTATTTATGATAGTATGATGAAGGAAACAAAAAGCGTCGAAAAAGAAATAAAAATGAGTGATGATTTAGTATTATATGGAAATTATAATTTTATTATTGATGATACTCTAACGGATACTATTAAAATTGAATATATTTATCCAGACATAAAAGATGTAAAAGTAAATATAGAATTAGAAGGTTATCGTAATGGTTATTATTTGAATTTTAATGTCTCTGATTTTGTTTGGAACAAAGATACTTTAAATGAATTTATAGAACAATTAAAGGAAAAGAAGATATATATAGATCATTTTGAAATTGAAAAAAATGTTTACATATCAAGCAAAAACAAAGAAATAATGGAACAAAACAAGTTAGAAATCAATAAGCCAAATGTTTTATATGAATTTATGCAAACATATAATGTAGTAAACATAGAAGAAAGTAATGATTATAATTATTTATATTTAACAATTAGACAATTTCAAGATGAAGAGATTGCAACGGTTCGAGTACCGCGTAATTTAGCAAATGAGGTAAAAGAGAATAATAATTATGAATTCACTTTTCAATATGAATATCCCAAAGTAGAATTAAAAAATGGAACCATAAATGAAATATTTGAAAAATGTAATTTAATTTCCATAAAGTATACTGATAAAGTAGGTATGGGGCAAACACAAGAGCCTTTACTTCCTGACAATTAATGTAAAGAATAATATTTTTTCTAGTTTTTTAATAAATTATTTGATAATCTTATAATGGAGGTAATAATCTGAAAAATAAAAGTAAATTTATTTTAGAGAAAAATCTAAAAAAGGGCGGACTTCCCCTTACCCCAAGTTAAAGTCAAAATTTTAACTATTCGAGTTTGGCATTTTGTTGTTTAATTAAATCAATTAAATCATCAGATGTAAGACCTAAAGACATTAATTGTTTAAGAGATTGTTTGAAGTTGTTCTTGGTATATTTTAGTCTATCTTTATCAGATGTTTCATTTGAAGCTAAATCCGTTGGATTCCAGACTTCACCAGTTGATAACATGTGATAAATAGCAACTAAAATCTTTCTTGCAATGGCAATGGTGGCACGTTTCTTTCCGCGGCGTTTAGAAATTTTGTTAAATTTATTTGCATAATAAGAATTGGATTTATCTTTAACAGCACAATGTGCGACCTCAACTAAACAAGGTTTAAGATAAACACCAGCACGAGAAATTTTAACAGATTTCTTTTTACCAGCAGATTCATTACAACCAGGAGCAAGACCAGCCCAAGAAGTAAGTTTGTAATGATTAGAAAATTGTGACATATCAGTGCCTATTTCAGAAAGAATGGAAATTGCAGAATTTCTATCAACGCCAGGAATAGTCATAAGAAGAGTAATATAATCTTCATAAGGAACAACTAGAGTATCAACAATATCTCTTAATTCATTAATTCGATTAGTTAAATAATCGATGTGATCTTTGACAAATTTAATTCTTAGTTTTTGTTCATGAGTAAAAGAAATACCTGTAACAGATGATAGGATATCTTCATGGGAAGATTTGCAATTTTTGTGTAAACAACTTATAATATCTTTATCTGAGAAAGAGTCATTATTTAAAATGGTTTCAATAATGGATTGGCTAGATTTACCAAAGATATCAGTAAAAACCATATCAAGTTTGCAATTACCAACAGTAAGAGCATTGGTAAATCTGTTTTTCTCAGAAGTTTTATTACAGGTAAGTTTGTAAAGATATCTAGTATATTCTCTTAAAATTCTAAAGTCTTTAGGTGGAATAAAACTAGAGCGAACAATACCTAATTTGAACAAGTCTGCAATCCATTTCGCATCCTTGTCATCGTCTTTCTCACCTTTAATAACAGCGACCCATTTAGGATTAGCAACGACGAGGTTAGAAATATAACCTTCTAATGCGTTATAGACAGGAATATAATATTTTCCAGTAGATTCCATACATACATTTTGGCAGTCGTTATCAAGTAGCCAATTTCTAAATGAGATTAATTGATTATTAAAGGTAGAGAAACGTTTTTTGTAATATTTAGGCAATGGTCCAGTTGAATCACAAATAACAGCGACAATAAAAGATTTGTGCACATCAACACCACATGCTTTCGGATAAATAACTTCCATAAATAAACTCATTCCTTTCAAAAAATATTTTTGAAGGAGTGAGTTGTCTATGTAGGTAACACTAAGAATTAACTAAAGTCAATGATTAATCTACAGCCTTGATAGGACTACTTATGTGTGCTTGAAACACCTACATTTGCACTGCTTAAAATGCTGGTTTAATCCATAATGAGTTACAGGAAGTCTGCAACTCCTCCTACCGTGCTTTGTAGTACACACTCCTTCAAGACTGATATTATAAAATTAAAATAAATTTAGTTCAAGGTTTTCATACCTATGT
>JAGHGS010000083.1 GCA_017888105.1 Bacilli bacterium | reverse complement strand
TTGAAATGTTACAACAATTAAATTAAAATAGGAATATAAAATAAATAAAAGAAGTACGGGAGCGACTCTCGGAGTTAATGTCTGTTATGTAAGAAATTACAGCAGAAAAAACGAATCGTGAGGTTCGACGAATTAACGTAAGTTAATTCTTATGTTCTATTATTTATTCTTTTTTAAAGTTCTTGAATGATTTGTTGTAATTACAATATTTCTTTTTATAACATCATTTATTAATGAAATGCATTTATCTAAATTTTGAATAATATATTTTTTATCCGCTAAAGTTACAATATGTTTTTCACCATAATGTTCACCAAACATAGATTTAGTTAAATTATACTCTATTCTAGTCAAACCAGATTCATCATATCTTTCAAATGCAATTTCTTCCCCATTTTTATCAAAATAATGATAAACATTAATTTCAAAAGGTTTCTCTGTAGGAATGTGTAATTTTATTACAAACCCATCTAAACTTCTTATAGTAGATAATACAATATCACTTTCCTTATCTACAAGAGAAAACCAATTATCAGAACAATAACCATATCCTCTAGTAATAAATATTGAATCATTTACATCTAAATTATTAGCAAATGGATTTACCGCATTATCAAAACTTTCTATCCTTTTTCTTAATTGAAAATCGAAATATGTTTTAGAACTTAATAATGTTTTAAAATAATCCCTTCTATTTTCTCTTTCTAACATCCAATCATACACACTTATATTCGGACGAACATCACGTAATATTTTAGAATAAATTAAATTTAAAACTTGATCTAAATCTTGATATAACCCCTGAGATTTATAATATTCTTGGGTTTCTAATATAAATGCAACTAGCCCTTCTATCGTATCAATGTGATATTCATATACATCCCCACGAGGAAATTCCGATTCATGATTACCATTCACTCTTATTTTATATATATCATTATCATATTTTTTCCTTATTAATAAAGCTAATTCATATGGCGTCTTACCATTAACTATGGTAAAATATTTCCCACTATGATAATAGTTACATCCATTGATTTTATAATTATCACTTTTTTCAAACCCAAAACATTCCATCACTTTATCTAATTCAAATTTATTCATAAAGTATTCCTCCCTAAATTAATTATACTATGCATTTAATATTTTACCTAGTAAATTTTCCAATAAATTTCTCGTTATGTTCAATTTTTATAAATACAATTCTATAAAAATATAGTATAATAAAAACCACGAGGTGTACTCATGGAAAGATATCAAGAAATAGAACGAAGTATTATAAAAAAATATCGTAAAGAAATATGGTGTAAATTTACAAAAGCAATAAGAGATTATGAATTAATAAAAGATAATGATAGAATTATGGTATGCATTAGTGGTGGAAAAGATTCCTTCTTAATGGCCAAATGTTTTCAAGAAATTAAAAAACATGGTAAAGTCGATTTTGAAGCTTTCTTTGTTGTAATGAATCCCGGATATACCGATAAACACCTAGAAGAAATAAAAAAGAATGCCAAGGATTTAAATATTCCCATCGAAATATTTAACAGTGATATCTTTGCATCCGTAGAAGTAATGCATCATAAAAGTCCATGCTATATGTGTGCTAGAATGCGAAGAGGTCACCTATATAATAAAGCAAGAGAACTTGAATGTAACAAAATAGCTTTAGGTCATCACTTTGATGATGTCATTGAAACCAATCTTTTGTCGATGTTTTATGGAGCAGAAATCAAAACTATGATGCCCAAACTTCACAGTGAACACTTTGCTGGATTAGAATTAATTAGACCAATGTATCTAATTAAAGAACATGATATTATCGCTTGGGCCAAATACAACCATTTAACATTCCTAAACTGTGCATGTAAAATGACCATGGAAAACAACATAGATGAAGAAAAAAGCAAAAGAAAAGAAATCAAAAAACTCATAAACAATTTAAGAAAAATAAACCCTTATATTGATTATAATATTTTTAAAAGTATGGAAAATATCAATTTAAATCAAATATTAGGATATAAGAAAGAAGAACAAAAATATTTTTTCTTAGATGATTATGATAAAAAGGAGAAATAATTATGTATATTAGTGGAAGTATAAAAAAGAAGACCATTGAATTTTACAAACCTAATATCATTAGCTTTGGCGAAAATGAATTAATGACGGATAAAATCGTTTTAACTTATGATGGAGAATTACTTGTATTACCATGGAATATAACTTTAGAAAAAAAATTAATAGCAAAGCAAGAATCTTTAATATCACAAGGAATCGATAAAACGTTATTTGTAAGCAATAAAAAATTTACAAATATAAATGCCAAAATAAAACAAACATTACAAAAAATTGAAAGAACAGATCGAAGATACACTTTTATTCTCTTCGAATGTTTCTATAATTTAATTATTTTATCTTTAAACAAAGAAGAATTAATGATTCGAGTAGAAGAATTTGAAAATTTTATAAATTGGTTAGAAACAGAAGAAATAAATCAAATTGATTTAGATATTCTAATTTCTTTATTTCTAAACAAAAAAGAATACGATCAGGAATCTTTAAAAATTGCCAAAGAAAAAAAATTTCAAATCATTGAAGAAGAAATCTTAACTGAATCACTAAATAAAATAATTACCTTCGGAGAATTTATCTCTCCAAATCGAGTACCAAAAGTAGCAAATACGCTAGCAACCGATATAGAATCATCAAAACTAGTACTACCTATTTATTTTGCAATACCAAATGAATTAGATGCAAACAAATTTTTAAATTTATGTCGTACTCCAGATTTAGATGAAAACCTAGTAAAAAAGAATGCTACTCGACTTCGCATTCCTTCTAACATTCAAAACCTAATTAGATGAGTGTAACTCTTCTAATTTTTTTATGGCCTCATCAAAAGTACCAACACTAAGAATGGTAATATCATAATCTTTATCTTGAGCAACTTCGAATGCTTCTTCATAATTCTCTTCAGGACAGATAAATATATCAGCATCATTTTTAACTGCTCCGATTAATTTATATTTTACTCCCCCAATTTCTCCAACATTCCCATTGATATCAATCGTACCCGTACCAACAATCTTCTTACCATCCGTAATATCTTCAGATACTAGTTGATTATAAATCGTAAGACTCATCATAAGTCCCCCACTCGAACCAGCTTCACTCGCTTTGGATGTAATCGTAACATCAGGATCGGTAACATACTCATAAGTAGTAAGCAGGCTAACGCCAATTTTCATACCATCACTAGTATTATAAGTAATCGCAGTACAATCTCTTTCTTTACCATCTCTTACAACCCTTAAAGAAACTTCTTCTCCCTCATCCAATTGACGAATAATTGCTTTTAAATCATCAAACGAAGATATTTCTTTTCCATCCACTTCTTTTATTTCATCACCAATTTTAAGATCCGTTTGAGCTTCTTCGGCAATGTAAGTAACTTCATGAATGGTTCCTGTAATTTCAATATCCCTTCCAGCTGCCCGATAAGCATTAATAATCGCTGCATCCATAGACTCTTGCATATAAAGTTTCTCTCGTTCTAACATTTCATCTAAATCTTCCCCTTCTGCTGTAATATCACTCGCTGGAACAATATCCCAATCAGGAATAACATAAGAAATGAGAAGAAATGGAATAGACCCTCTTACCATCGATACATAAGCCATATTAAAAGACCCTTCTGTTTCATATCCACCTTCCACAGTAATCCGATCATTCAAATTAACCGCCCCACCAGGAGTATAAATAGAATATGGCAGTTTGATTGTAAACAATAAAACAACCACAACTAGAACTATTAATTCCTTATAATTTTCTTTAATAAACTTTTTTATTTTCTCATATATTTTAGTAAACAATTAATATCACCTAATAAATTATATCAAATAAAGAGGCAATTATGAAGAAAAAAATAGGAAACTTTACTTTTTGTTTATTCTGTTTTATAAGTATCATCTTTATTTTTACAAATAATAAAGAAGTAGCAGAAGTCATTTTAAATGCAACAAACCTTTTTTTAAAAAAAGTTTTTGTCTCTTTATTTCCAATGTTTATCATAAATGATATCTTAATTCATATTAATATACCCTACTATTTTTATCAAATATTTAACCGATTATTCCTAAAAATATTTCATACAAGTGGTCTTGGTGCTTATGTCTTCATCATGAGTCTAATTAGTGGAACACCAAGCAATGCTTATATCTTAAAAGAATTAGTAAATGATCATAAACTAAGTACCGAAGAAGCAAACCATTTCTTAACATTTACTTACTTTTCAAATCCTTTTTTTTTAACCATGATGTTGACCTCTATTTTTACCCCCAAAACAACTTTAAAAATCATTTTTATCCATTACCTTTCAAACATAATCATTGGTATTCTATTAAGAAAAAAAGCCCCAAAAATTACAACACAAACATTTAAACCAGAAAGCAAAAAAAATAGAAGTATTTTAATCAATAGTATCAACAAAAGTATTAGTACTCTCCTAATGATTTTAGGAACCGTTACTTTTTACATGATTGTAACTTATATCATAACATTCCCATTTAAAGAAAACATTTTATTAAAAACCATTACCTCTGGTTTTTTAGAAATAACAAACGGTTTAAATAATTTAATCCACTTAAATATTTATACCAAAATAAAAGAAATCATAGCAATTGCTATCATCTCTTTTGGAGGATTAAGCATTCATACCCAAATAAAAGCCATATTAGAAGATACAAAAATAAATTACCAATATTTCTTAAAAGGAAGAATTCTTCATACCCTAATTGGAATTATCCTAATTCTTATTTTCTAACAAGAATAAGAGACTGGATAACTAGTAAATTCATTTTTAAGTCCCACATAAGTAAAGACTAAATCATCCCTACTTGTCGTATTTACACCATCAATCAAAACAGGTATAGTAAAACGAACCAAATAATAATCATTTTCCAAATCCGAATATTCATAAACAATACAAGTAGAATATTTAGCATTTTTACTATTTAAAGAATAAACTTCTCCATCAAAAGTAAGTTGTTTCGAAGCTATTTCTAATACTTTTACTTCATCCATTTGAAAAGTAATAACTGTTTTTTCTTCCTTTTTCTGAATATTCATTCCATTTAAATGATATTCTAAAAAATTTTCTTCTATATTTTTAATAATTTCTGTTCTCCCAATTTCATCATCACTTGCATAACTGGTATCATGATTAATAACTTCTAAAGACATCATTACTCGAAGTAATAAGAGCAATACAATAGAAATAAGAGCAATACTAATAAGAAGTTCTAAAATCGTAAATCCCCTTTTCATGATACATTCACCCCTATACTTGCATAATGATAAACATCTTCAACGAAAAACTCTCCAATAAGCAAATAATCATAATCATAATTATTCGACAAAGATTGATAATAACGATTAAAAGTACTAGAAAAATTTTCTTGATTATAATCTCGAAGACCATAAGAAACCAAATAAAGTTTTTCTAAAGAAACCTTATCAAAAAGAGAAGAACAACTAGCAAAACTAAAATCATCACAAGAAAGTTGAATAATATTACCAACTCCAAAATATTGATCAAGTCCATTTAATTCCAAATATTCTTTCAAATAATACATCTCATAAATATTAGATGCGTCATCATATAAAATATTTTTCTCTTTATTTTCAATTAAACTTGTAAAAGTCCCATATAAAAGAAGCAAGGACACAGTTACGAAGGTAATAACAATAATCGTTTCTAAAAGAGCAAATCCTCTTTTCATAACTCCACCTACACTTTATTTTTTTTCTTATGTAGTCGTTTATAATAAAAGATACCTACAATGAGTACAAAAATAATAATTAAAAGAATTAAAACAATATGCGAAAAATTATCAAAAATGCCTACAATAGATTCCCAATTATCTCCTACTTTCGCGCCAATTATAGTAAGTACACTATTCCAAATAAGAGAACCTAATATAGTATAAACTAAAAATTTAGGCATAGGCATTTCACTCATACCAGCTGGAATACTAATAAGACTTCGAACAATCGGAATAAAACGACAAAAGAAAACCGTCTTATTTCCCTTCGTATCAAACCAATGATCTGCACTCTCAATATCACTAGCTTTTAATCGAAGTACTTTTCCTACTTTTCCAGAAACTATTTTCTTTAAACGATCTTTATTTAAAATTT
Source organism: Bacilli bacterium (assembly GCA_017888105.1). GTDB lineage: Bacteria > Bacillota_I > Bacilli_A > RF39 > UBA660 > Caccenecus. The sequence continues at coordinate 1,686 of JAGHGS010000083.1, read as the reverse complement.
TTCCAACATAATACAAAACAATTGCTCCAAGTAATGATCCTAGAGTTGCAGCTAGTATAACACCTACTACATGTAATTTTGTAAAAGTAGTCATAAAACCACCAAAAAGTAAAATTACTTCAGATGGAATAGGAGGAAATACATTTTCTAAAGCAATTAGAAAAAACACTCCAAAATAACCAAATTGTTCCATTACTGATAAAATCATTTCTTGCATAATCGAAAACCTCTTCTCTAACAAGTATATCATAAATATGACGGATGGCAAACAAAAAGATGTTGCAATAGTGTTAAGTACAAGACTTAAAACGTCAACATCAACTATTTAGGTTAAACCAATGATCAATCTTGTATCCTAATGCTTTCCCATTTAGCCGTAACCAAATATTAAGTTTAAAAGGATATTGGGCGCACACCTCGTGTGTTATTCACGTTGTTGTTGTTGAGGTTGCCATTCGAATTCACACGGAACACGTTAGCATTACTGCCGTTAAAGTTATACGGAGACATAACAACAGTTCCCATAAAACAGACTAGCCACTTGTATTATAGCACAAAAAAAGATGTTGCAATAGTATTAAATACAAGACTTAAAACGTCAACATCAACTATTTAGGTTAAACCAATGATCAATCTTGTATCCTAATGCTTTCCCATTTAGCCGTAACCAAATATTAAGTTTAAAAGGATATTGGGCGCACACCTCGCGTGTTATTCACGTTGTTGTTGTTGAGGTTGCCATCCGAACGCACATAGAACACGTTAGCCCAACTGTTACTACCGACATTGAAGTTATATGGAGACATAATGGTCTTCAATTATCTAGATTAACCAACTTCATTATAACATGAATTAACACAATTGATAAGAAAGAATTTACGAAAATACCTATGGCGTGTTATAATATAAACAGGAGTGATTTTATGCGTTATAACGTAATTAAAGATGCAAGTAACATCATCAATAAAAGCCCTTACTTAGTAAGCAATCCAAAAGAATACAAAAATAAATGGGCACATCTTTTTGGAAACAATAAACCAATTCATTTAGAACTAGGAACTGGTAGAGGTGAATTTATTATTAATATGGCCAAAGCTTATCCAAACATTAATTTTATTGGTCTAGAATTATATGATTCTCAACTAGTAAAAGCAGTTGATCGATTAAGAACTCAAGATTTACCAAACCTAAAACTAATCAATGCAGATGCCAAAAAGATAGATGAGTTCTTCGGAAAAGAAATAGATACAATCTATCTTACCTTTTCAGAACCATGGCCCAAAAAACAAGACGAAAAGAAAAGATTTACTCATGAATCTTACCTAAGATTATATGATAAAATATTTAAAAAACACAAACATATTATTTTAAAAACAGATAATAAAACTTTATTTCAATATTCCTTAGAAAGTTTATCAAAGTATTGGTACACCTTTGAAATAGTAAGTTTAGATTTACATCATGATGAAAGAAAAATACCAAATATTATGACGGACTTCGAAAGAAACTATGATAAAACTGAAAAAAGACCAATTTATTATATAGATGCTAGATTTGAAGACTAATCTAGTTTTTCTTTGCAGAACATAAGAATTAACTTACGTTAATTCGCCGAACCTCACGATTCGTTTTTTCTGCTGTAATTTCTTACATAACAGACATTAACTCCGAGAGTCGCTCCCGTAC
>JAGHGS010000185.1 GCA_017888105.1 Bacilli bacterium | reverse complement strand
TATCTCCATAAAATACTTTATGTTTATAGTTTTTTCCAAACAATTCAACCTCTGTATTTGTTTTAATACTTACTACTTTTTCTTTCTTACCAATAAATTCAAAAAAAGAATTTAAAAAATCTTTTAATACTAGTTCTTTACTGAATATATATTTAAAACATATATCATCCGTTAAACTAACAAACATCTTAGTTTTCATAATACTTCCTCCCTTCACTAAGATTTAAAATTTATCTTAGCATAAAGGAAGGTCGAATTTTGTCAAACCATGGAATGTCACTTGAAAAAAGTTAAAATAAAAAAAGATATAAATAATTGAGGTGTCAATTATTTATATCGCCAAACACTTTGTGTTTGGTATTTTTTGTTGTATAATTTTCTTATGAGTATAGTAAATGTTTTTAATTCTGAAACGGAATTATTTGATTTTTATCCTAAAATGAAATACTTTAAAATTAAAGATATCTTTAATGATTATTGGTTTGAATTTTTAGATTTTGCCGATAAGAAAAAGATTAATATTAGACCGGTCGTTAAAAGAGATGTAGAGCGTATGATGATTTGCAAAACTCCTCACATTGGCTTCTCTACTTATCATTGCCCTCATTGTAATAATATTCTGAATGTCTATAAAACTTGTAAATCTAGATTTTGTAATTCTTGTGGTGTAAAATACGCCAAACAACGTGCTTTAAATATTGAATCTATTCTTCTTAATTGTACTCATCGTCACATTATTTTTACTATCTCTGATAAACTTTGGCCTTTATTTTTAGAAGATAGAAAACGTCTTAATTATATGTTTGATGCCGTTAATATAACTCTTTCCTCTTGGTTTAAAGAACAATACAAAAAAGAATGTTATAAACCTGGTTTTATTCTTACTCTTCATACTTTTGGACGTGATGATAAATGGAATGTCCATATTCATTGTTTATATTCTGAAATTGCCTTAGGAAAAAATGGCTCTAAAAAATTTGATTTTATCCCCTTTGATATGCTTCGTAAACGTTTCCAAAAAGTTCTTTTGGACTTATTAGAACAAGATATTGGTAAAGATG
>JAGHGS010000082.1 GCA_017888105.1 Bacilli bacterium | reverse complement strand
TCTTTAAACATTGCTTTTATTTCCTCCAACTTTTTACACTTCTTAGCCATACTTCACCAACTTTATTCTTTGTATTTATTATACACGAAAAAAACGCATTTTCAAAATTTCATGCGTTTATCCTGGTTTTTTTCTTTTTTGGGTGTACTTTTAAACAATTGTATGCTATTATATTTATTAGGGTGATAGGATGTATAATTATATTATTGGAAAAATAGTAGCACAAGAAAGTAATTATATTGTGGTAGAAAATAACAATATTGGTTACACTGTTTATGTTGCTAATCCTTTTAGTTTTGAACTTGAAAGTGAGGCTAAAGTGTATTTATATAATCAAATAAGAGAAGATGAATATTCTTTATATGGATTTAAATCAGAAGAAGAAAGAGAATTATTTTTAAAATTAATTAATGTAAAAGGATTAGGACCTAAGATGGCACTTCCTATGCTTGCTACTGGGTCTATAGCGGGTATTATTGATGCGATTGATCGAGAAAATATTCTTTATCTAAAGAAATTCCCTAAGATTGGTGAAAAGTTAGCAAGACAAATTATTTTGGATTTAAAAGGAAAACTTGCTAGTAAGAATGATATTAATTTAAGTGGAGATTTTGATGAACTTGTAAGTGTACTTGAAAGCTTAGGATATAAGAATGCAGAAATTAAGAAAGTATTACCAAAAGTAAATGCTTCTTTGGAAATTGAAGATCAGATTAAAGAGGCATTAAAGATGATGTTAAAATGATTTTAGGAATCGATATTGATGATACAATTACCAATACTTCTGAAATTGTAAATAAGTATTTGAAGCAGGAATATCCTAATTATGATGATCGCAATTTATTGCCAAAGAAAAAATATAAGAAATTTCTAAAGAAATACATAAGACAAATGAGAGATGAATATGAACTCAAAGATGGAGCAAAAGAAGCATGGGAATATTTTAGAGATCATGATTTTAAAATTATTATTATAACTGCAAGAAATAATAAGTATGATAGAGATAATATAAAAAATACACTTGCTTTTTTAGAGAAAAATGGGATTTTTTATAATAAAATATATTTTAAACAGATGAAAAAGGGTAAGATTGCTTATAGGGAACATGTTGATTTGTTTATTGATGATAAAGAAAGAGTATTAGATTATGTTTCTTTATATGGAATTCATGGTGTATGTATGAAGGAAAGTTATAAATATCCAAGTTTTAAGGATTGGTATCAATTACTTGATTATATAAAGGAGGAATATTATGGATGAAGAAAAAATACTTGATGTTGAAGCATTAGAAAGTGATTCTTTTGAAGCAACATTAAGACCTCAAACGTTAGCAGAATATGTTGGACAAGATGAGATTAAAGCTAATTTAAAAGTTTTTATTGAAGCTGCTAAAATGCGGGGAGAAGCGTTAGATCATGTTTTACTCTATGGTCCTCCTGGACTTGGTAAAACAACTCTTGCTCATATTATTGCCAATGAACTTGGAAGCAATATTAAAACGGCTAGTGGACCATCTTTAGAGAAAAGTGGGGATTTGGCAGCAGTTTTATCGACGATTGAACCCGGTGATGTGTTATTTATCGATGAAATTCATCGGATGCCTAAGTTTGTTGAAGAAATTTTGTATCCGGCGATGGAAGATTTTGAACTTGACATTATTATTGGGGCAGATGGCAAGAGTAGAAGCATAAAGATTGATTTACCTCCTTTTACTTTAGTTGGAGCAACAACCCGAGCTGGTGATTTATCAAGTCCTCTTCGTGATCGTTTTGGAATTGTAAGTAAACTAAATTATTATAAAGATACCGAATTACAACAGATTGTTAAGAGAACAGGTAGAGTTTTAGATATGGAAATTGATGATGATGCGGCTTTAGAAATTGCTAAGAGATGTAGAAAAACGCCAAGAGTTGCGAATCGATTGTTTAAGAGAGTTCGTGATTTTGCTTTAGTTGAAGGAAATGGTAAAATTGATTATGATATTACAGTAGATAGTTTAAGAAGACTTCAAGTAGATGAATATGGTTTGGATCAAATTGATATTGAATATTTAACGGCTTTAATTAATAAATTTAATGGAGGTCCGGTTGGAGTTGAGACGATTGCTACGGCAATTGGAGAAGAAGTTACAACGATTGAAGATGTGGTAGAACCTTTTTTACTCCAAGAAGGATTTATTAAGAGAACACAAAGAGGAAGAATGGCAACGGATAAAGCTTATGATCATTTAAAGATTGTAAGACAAGGAACTCTTTTTTAGAGGTGATGCTTATGATTTTATATATTGTAGAAATTCAGGTGTTTCGTTTTTAAAATTTAATATTTATTTAGAAACGAAAGGAGTGTATTATGAAGATTATTGATGGAAAGTTAATATCTAATGAAATAAGAGAAGATTTAAAAAAACAAATTGATGAATTAAAAAAAGAACATATTGTTCCAGGGCTTGGAATTGTTTTAGTAGGAAATGATGTGGCTAGTGAAATTTATGTACGAAATAAAATTAAGGCTTGTGATGAACTTGGAATTTATCATGAATTATGTCGTTTTACGGAAGAAAATACGGAAGAAGAAATTATTTGTCAAATACAAAAATTAAATGAAAATCCAATTATTGATGGTATTTTAGTTCAAAGTCCTTTACCATCTTGCTTTGATGAGGAACGTGTGATTTCTTATGTTGATTCAAAAAAAGATGTTGATGGATTTGGAATTTATAATTTGGGAGCATTACTTAGTAATGATGAGAAAGTGATAGCTGCAACCCCTTATGGTATTTTAAAAATGCTTGAGTATGAAAATATTGAGATAGAAGGTGAATATGTAGTTGTGGTTGGAGCGAGTTTAATTGTCGGAAGACCTATGGCAACTGCGCTACTTAATCGAGGGGCTACTGTTACGATTGCTCATTCAAAAACGAAGAATTTACAAGATATTACGAAGCAAGCGGATATTTTAATTGTGGCAATTGGGCATTCTAAATTTATTACGGAAGAATATGTTAAAGATGGCGCGGTAGTTATTGATGTTGGAACAAATCGTGTTGATGGCAAACTTTGTGGAGATGTTGATTTTGATGGTGTTTCAAAAAAATGCAGTTATATTACTCCCGTTCCAGGAGGAGTTGGACCAATGACCATTACGATGTTACTTGCAAATGTAATAGAGCAAGCAAAATTAAGAGAAAGAGGTGGATATAATGGATCCAAAAATTAAAAAAGCATTACAAGAAGAGGAAAAAAGACAACAAGATAATATTGAATTAATTGCATCAGAGAATTATGTATCAAAAAGTGTTTTAGAATTACAAGGTAGTATTTTTACGAATAAATATGCAGAAGGATACCCTAGTAAGAGATATTATGGAGGATGTGAAAATGTCGATACGGTAGAAAATTTAGCGATCGAATATGTTACTCGATTATTTGGGGCTAATTTTGCTAATGTTCAGCCTCATAGTGGATCAAGTGCTAATATGGCTGTTTATCGGGCTCTTTTACAACCAGGAGATAAAGTTATGGGACTTAATTTATCTCATGGAGGACATTTGACTCATGGAAATCCTGTTAATTTTAGTGGACTCGATTATGAGTTTGTTCCTTATAATTTGAATTTGGAAACAGAAAAATTGGATTATGAGGAAATTCGTGCTCTTGCGTTAAAGGAACGTCCTCAAATGATTGTTGCAGGTGCAAGTGCATATTCTCGCTTTATTGATTTTAAGAAGTTTAGTGAAATTGCTCATGAAGTTGGGGCTTATTTGTTTGTTGATATGGCTCATATTGCAGGTTTAGTAGCAGCAGGACTTCATCAAAATCCGGTAGAATATGCTGATGTTGTTACTTCTACTACTCATAAAACACTTAGAGGACCTAGAGGAGGTATTATTCTTACGAATAATGAGGAAATTATTAAAAAAATTAATAAAACGATTTTCCCAGGAATTCAAGGTGGTCCTTTAATGCATGTTATTGCAGCGAAAGCAGAGTGTTTTTATGAAGCGTTACAACCAGAATTTAAGACTTATCAAGAACAAGTTATAAAAAATGCAAAAGTGTTAGCTCAAACACTTGCTGCTGAAGGTTTTAAAATTATTAGTGGGGGAACAGATAATCATTTAATGCTTGTCGATGTGAAAAGTACTACAGGAATGACTGGTAAAGATGCTGAGACCGTTTTAGATCAAATTCATATTACCGTTAATAAAAATACGATTCCAAATGAAACGGAATCTCCAATGAAAACAAGTGGAATTCGTCTTGGTACACCAGCGATGACAACTCGTGGCTTAAAAGAAAAAGATTTTGAAGAAATTGGTCATATTATTGCTAAGGCTTTGAAACATAAAGATGATGTTCAAGTATTAGAAACTTTAAAACAAGAAGTTTTAGATTTAACTAGTAAATATCCCATATATAAGTAGGTGAATTATGAGTAAAGGCAAATTGATTGTTATTGAGGGAACGGATTGTTCAGGAAAACAAACTCAAACGGATCTTTTAGTAAATAATTTAAAGAAATTAGGGTATTCGGCGATTAGTTTTGGATTCCCTAATTATGCTTCTCCTACTGGTAAAATTATCGGAGAGGCTTATCTTGGTAAACATGAGGAATCTTATTTTCAGGAAGGAATAGAGAATGTGGATCCTAAAATATCTAGCCTTTACTATGCTGCGGATCGTGCTTATAATATTGGAATTATAAAAAAATATTTGGAACATGATTATATTGTTGTATTAAATCGTTATGTTGAATCCAATATGGCTTTTCAAGGCGGAAAGATTAAAGATATTCGGAAAAGAAATATGATGTATGAATGGCTTGATAATTTGGAATTTGTTTTACTTGATTTACCAAGACCAGATTATGTATTATTTTTGTATCTTCCTTATGAATATGTTTGTACATTAAAGGAAAAACGTGGTAAAATATCTAACGTTAATCTTCTTCGTATGGCAGAAACGGCTTATTTAGAACTTTCTGTGATTTATGATTATGAAAAGATTAATTGTTTAGAAAATGAAAAACTTCGAAGTATTGAAGATATTTCGGAAGAAATTTTAAGAAAAGTAAAACAATATTTAGAAACTGAGGAATAAAAATGAAATTAAGTGATTTTGATTATGAATTACCAGAAGAATTGATTGCCCAAACGCCTATTTCAAAACGTGATACCTCTCGACTTATGCTTTTGGATAAAAAAACAGGAGAGATTACTCATAAACACTTTCATGATATTTTAGAAGAATTTCATGATGGTGATGTACTCGTTTTAAATGATACGAAGGTAATTCCAGCTAGACTTATTGGAACGAAAGAAGAGACGGGTGCTGTTATTGAACTTTTACTTTTAAAAGATATGGGGGAAAATATTTGGGAATGTTTATCTCGACCTGCTAAACGATTAAAGGTTGGAACGGTTGTTACTTTTTCGCCGAAATTAAAAGCAAAAGTCGTTGAGAAAAAAGAAGAAGGTATTGTTCGGGTTGAACTTATTTATCAAGGTATTTTAATGGAAATACTTGATGAACTTGGAGAGATGCCACTTCCTCCTTATATTCATGAAAAATTACAAGATAAGGATCGTTATCAAACGGTTTATGCCAAAAATATCGGTAGTGCCGCTGCACCAACAGCAGGACTTCATTTTACAAAAGAATTGCTCGAAGAATTGAAAAATAAAGGAGTAGAGATATTATTTATTACTTTACATGTTGGACTTGGTACGTTTCGACCAGTAGAAGTCGAAAATGTGCTTGAACATCACATGCATAGTGAATTTTATCAAATGAGTCAGGAAGTAGCAGATAAACTTAATTTAGCAAAAAAAGAAGGTAGAAAAATATATGCGGTAGGTACTACTACGGTTCGAACATTGGAAACCATTATGCATAAATATCATGAATTTAGAGAGTGCTCTGGTAATACAGATATCTTTATCTATCCAGGCTTTGAATTTCAAGCAATAGATGGTTTAATTACGAATTTTCATTTACCAAAATCTACTTTATTAATGTTAGTTAGTGCTTTATCTTCTAGAGAAATTATTTTAAATGCTTATAAAATTGCGGTAAATGAAAAGTATCGATTCTTTTCTTTTGGAGATGCTATGTTTATTAAATAGGTCAGAGTTAAAACTCTGATTTTTAATTTTATTTTTTGACTAAAATATTGAAAATTGTGTTGATTTTTATCCAACAATAATGTATATTAATAGTGTAAGATATAGTTATATTTTAACTATTATATTTTTATAACAATAGGAGCCCATTTGTGTATTGATAAGTTTTGGCAAGTTTTGTCGAACTTGATGAAATATTATTTTAATTGTTATAAAATGGGTTTAGTAAAGGAAGAGTAGG
>JAGHGS010000081.1 GCA_017888105.1 Bacilli bacterium | reverse complement strand
TTTATTATTTTCAATAAAAGCAATTCCAACTACTTCTTTAATTTTCATTTTTTTCTTCTTTCTTTTTCCTTGATTTTTTAGGTTTAATAATTTCTACTTCATCTTTTTCTTTCGTTTCTTCTACTACCTCTAAGTTTGCTTCATCTCTTACATCAATTACTTTCGTACCTGCTAGAATATCGTGTAAACCTCTTCCATCTTTCCAGAACAAAATCATTAAGAATAGTATAATCATTAATATCATATCAAAATTAGAAGCAGCTGTATAAATTGTTATATAAGTGCTTTCTTTAAAGCAAATAGCTATTAAAGTACAAAGATTCATAATTACACCATTTAGGATAAACGTTCTAATAAAATAATTGTAAAGTTTTAATTCTTTTCCTTTATTACTTACAATTTTGATTCCCATAATTCTTTTTCCTAATGTTTGTCCTTTGGTAAAATAGACAAATACTCCATAATATAAGAATATAATTATGATATTTCCTATGGTATAAACATAACCATTACTATTTAGTTCATAGCTTAAATCATTAATTTGTTTTGAAAACTCTTTCGCTGTAATTTCTTGTTTATAATATTGCTCGGCAACCGCATTATAATTTTTTGATGCTTCTACATATTCATCATATCTAGGGTTAATGAATGTTATATACACTAAAGCAGTACTTACTAGTGTTATTAATAAATAATCAATAATATAGGCTACAATTCTTTTTAAAGGTACATTACTTGTCAAATCTATCAACTCCTAAAAAGTATTATAATCTTTTTTTTCTTTAAAGTAAAGTTATTTAATCATTCTTTTTAAACTTAAAATGGCATTTTTTTCAATTCTTGATACTTGAGCTTGAGATATATTTAGAGATTCAGCAATTTCCATTTGGGTTTTACCAATAATATATCGTTCAATTAATATTTCTCTTTCCCTTTCCTTTATTTTATTTAGTCCTTTTCGAAGAGAGATAAGCATGTCTTTATCACTATTTAAATCTTTTTTATCAGCGATTTGGTCCATTAAATAAATCGTATCACCACCATCATTATAGATTGGTTCAAAAATGCTCATTGGTTCTTTTAAGCTATCTAAAGCTTGGGCAATTTTATATTCTTCTACTCCAAGTTCTTGTGCAATTTCAGTATTTGTTGGTTCATGACCATGGACATTAAAATAGGATTCTTTGTATCTTAAAATGTTATAAGCTAAATCTTTAATGCTCCTGCTAATACGAATACTATTATTATCCCTAATATATCTTTTGATTTCACCAAGTATTAATGGGACTGCATAAGTTGATAATTTTAGATTATAAGATAAATCAAAATTATCAATCGCTTTAATTAAACCAATTACTCCTACTTGAAATAAATCATCCATATTGTAGTTTCCTTTATTAAAACTTCTTAAAATGCTTAAAACTAATTTTAAGTTTCCATTAATTAATTCTTCTTTTGCACTTAAATCGCCATTTTGATATCTTTCAAATAATTTAATCATTTCACTACTGTTTAATACTTTTAATTCACTTGTGTTAATTCCTGTAATATCTACTTTGTATCTTGCCACTTGAAAAACTCCTTTCCTTTTATTTATGGGAAAGAAGTTTAATTTTTATTCATTTATATCTTTTTTTATAATAACTTAATTTTCTTGTTAAACATAAATCAATAGCAGGAGTACTATGAGAATAGAATATTTCAGGATTGGCTTGTAAAGGCACTTTAGAATTCATTAATAAATCAATAATGCTTAAATCATTCATATAAGGATTTAACATATAAATGTCAAGAGCACTAGCATTATGAAGATATTCATATTCATAACATAAGTCTGTTACATTGATTCCCCTGCTAATCAAATATTTCAGGATTTCACGTCGTTCTAAATAAATTGATTCTTTTCGATATTTCTTATATTCTTCGTTTATTATTTTTGTAGCATATTGTAACTTCTTTCTATCTATTCCCGTTAACTCAAAAGTTACAAACGATGGTCTATCCATGCAACTAGCCATTAATGCATTTTCGCCATTTTGGTTTCTTAAATTAATATCTGCACCATGTTCAACTAAAAACTTAACTTGATGAAGCCATCCTCGATAACTTGCAAACATTACAGGATTAAAACCATGCTTTCCTTCTTTGAAGCCATTAATATCTATCCCATTATTTATTAATTCAAGTGCTTTTGTTTCAAAATCTTCATTAATCACCATCTCATAAAATAAATCTTCAATTATAGGTCTTGTCATAAATAAACCCTCTCCTTTTATATTATCAATAACAGTCATGTATGCCTTTTTATTTAATTATTTTTTCACTATTATCATAAAATTAATTCTGACATGCCCTAAATCTATTTAAATTATACCATAAGTTCTCGTATTTATAAACTATATCCAAAGTGGATTAATATCTAGTTCTAAAAAGACATTTTTATTTGTTGCATAAATTTCATCTAGTTCTTTTAAAACTTTCATTAAATACTTATCAAAACGATATTTAATTGTGATACTAAAGCGGTAAATATTGTTCCGTTTGAAATTAGATGCGGTTGATGGCCCTAAAATAATACTAGATGGATCTAAGTTTTTTTCTAGGTATTTCTTTACTTTGGTAGCTTCTTTACTTGCTTCACTATAATTAGTACTCCCAATTTTGATATTTGCTAAATAATAGTATGGGGGATATTTTAAGATTTTGCGCACTTTCATTTCACTTTGATAGAATAAGTCATAATTGTGTTCTTTTACGGCTTTTATTGTTTCATTGTCGGGATTAAAGGTTTGAATGATCACATTTCCGGGAGTAGTACTTCTCCCTGCTCTTCCCGCTGCTTGATCTAATAAGCTAAAAGTTTTTTCACTACTTCTAAAATCAGGTATATTTAGTGATGTATCCGCATTTATTACCCCTACTAAAGTGCATTTTGGAAAATCTAGTCCTTTGCTGATCATTTGCGTTCCTATTAAAATGTTATATTCTTCATTTTTAAATGCTGTAATAATTTTGCTGTGAGCCCCTTTTTTGCTAGTGGTATCTGCATCCATCCGAATAGGTTTTGCTTGTTCATATTTTCCCTTAATAATTTCTTCTAATTTTTCTGTGCCCATTCCCATATAATTTAACCCTTTTTCATGGCATTCTGGACAGATGTCATCTTTTATTTTCGTATATCCACAGTAATGACATCTCAATGTATTTGCCTGTTTATGATAAGTTAAAGTGATTTCACAATGAGGGCATTTATAAGTAAATCCACAGTTACTACAAGTAATAAAAGTAGAAAATCCTCTTCTGTTTAGCAGCAATATAACTTGTTCTTTTTTTTCGAAACATTCTTTTATTTTTTGATCTAATAATTCACTAATAATAAAATTTCTTTTTTCAAGTTCTTGTTTCATATCAACAATAAATACTTTGGGTAAAGGTAAGTTATTTGCACGCTTTTTTAATTGAACTAACTCATAAACTTTTTTTCCTGCTCTTGCCATTGATTCTAGTGAGGGGGTTGCACTTCCTAATACTAAAGGACATTGGTGATACTCACTTCTTTTTATAGCAATATCTCTTGCATGATATCTAGGAGTATTATCCTGTTTGTAGGTATCACTGTGTTCTTCATCAATTATAATAATACCAATATTTGTTAATGGAGCAAAAACAGCACTACGAGTACCGATTACAATTTTTACTTCATTATTTAATATTTTTAAATATTCTTCATATTTTTCTTTATTGGATAATCCACTATGTAAAATAGCAACATCAACACCAAAATTTTCATAAAAAATATTTATGATTTGGCCTGTTAAACTTATCTCTGGTACTAATAAAAGAGCTGTTTTATTTTGTTTTATCACTTCTTTAATTAAGTGAATATAGATTAAAGTTTTACCACTTCCTGTAACACCATATAATAAGAACGTTTTGCTATTATTAAAGTTTGAAGAGATTGTTTCATATACTTTTTGTTGTTCTTCATTTAATACTTTATTATCGATTATTATTTCTTTTTCATTTTTCTTTTTCTTGATTCTTTTTTCTACTTTTACCATATTTAATTTTATCAGTTCTCTTAAACTGGATTGGTTTAATTCTTTTCGATTTTGTTCTTTTTGTTCTAAAAGATTTTCTAATATTTGAGTTTTGTTACTTTTTTTATGTGTATTTATAAAGTTTTGAATTATTTCTTTTGGTTGATTTAAAACAATATAAGAATCATATTCATTATAATCTTTTTTTTGTTCTTTTATTTTTAGAGCACTTGGTAACATAGTTTGGTAAGAAGTAATTAAATTGCATAAAGTAATATTTTGCATGTAACGTCCTAATTCAAGTAATTCTTTATTTAATATTAAAAATTCATCTTCGATCTTTTCAATTTCTTTTAAATCATATTGCCCACTATAATCTTTAGTTATTTTTAGAACAATTCCATGAACCAAGCGATTATTAAATGGTACTAATACTTTCATTCCTACTTGTAATTTTTCTTGTAACTGAGAAGGTATCTTATAAGTAAAAGCTTTATCAAGTGATTTTACCGGATATTCTATAATACAGTATGCATACATATTTATACCTCCTTATTCTATTTTATCAAAATCTAATAGGATATTCTATATTTTTTGTATATGATGAAGTAATATATTTTTTTAAATTAAAAAGTGGAGAAATTCTCCACCATATCATATTAATCTTTAATTTTTTTAGATAATACAATTTTTAATATTTCATCTATTAATACCATTACCATAATAATCATAATACAGTAAACTAATTCCATTAATGAAATTGTTGTTAGACTGAAAATGGTTCTTAATGGAGTTACAAATATTAAAATTCCAAGAATTAATATTGCTAAAATACAAATATTTAATTTCGAATTATCAAATATATTTTTACCAATTACAGGTTTTTTAATATTTTTACATGAATAAGCAAAACATAATTCTAAAATCATTAAACATAAGAATGCAGTCGTTCCCGCTATTTCTGGTCCAGATATGTGTAAATTCAAGAAATAAACAAAAAGAATTGCAATACTTTTTAAACAAGATGATACTAATAATTTACTAATTAAAAAAGGAGTAAAGAAAGAACTATCTTTTTTGCGAACTTCTCTATTCATAATATCATTTGCCGGCTTTTCAAATGCTAATGCAATTGCTGGCACGGAATCTGTAATTAAGTTAATAAATAATAGTTGAATTGGCACAAAAATTGTGTATCCAAATATTAAGCCAATAAATACTGTAATAATTTCTGTTATATTGCCAATTAATAAATAAGTAATGACATTTCTAATGTTATCAAAAATTCTTCTTCCTTCTTTTACAGCACTCACAATTGTTGAGAAAGAATCATCCACTAAAATAATATCGGCAACGCTTTTGCTTACCTCGGTACCAGTAATACCCATACCAATTCCAATATCACTTGCTTTAATGGCTGGAGCATCATTCACTCCATCTCCGGTCATTGCAACCACACGACCTTTTTTCTTCCATGCATTTACAATAGAGAGTTTATTCATTGGACTTACTCTAGCATATACTTTGTATTTTTCAATATTTTGAAAAAGTTCTTCTTCGCTTAATTTGTCTAATTCACTACCGGTTATTGCTTCCTCATCATTTGTTAATATTCCTACTTCTTTAGCGATAGCAATCGCTGTATTTAGAGAATCTCCTGTAATCATAATTGGTCTAATGTGAGCAGATTTACATAGTTCAATGGATTCTTTTACGTTTTTTCTAGGTGGATCAATGACACCAATTAGACCTTGAAAAATTAAACCTTTTTCTTCTATTTTCTCATTATCTAGTTCTTTATATGCAAAAGCTAGTAATCTTAAAGCTTGATTTGATTTTTCTTGTTCGATTTTTTTTAATTCTTTTATTTTTGATTCTGTTACAGATATTATTTCGCCGTTTTCCTCTATTTTGGAACAACATTTGATTACCGAATCAAAACTTCCTTTTGTGAAAAGATATTTTTTTTCAGAAATCGTACAAACTACTGACATCATCTTTCGTTCTGAATCAAAAGGAATTTCACCCATTCTTGGATAACTACTTTTTAATTTAAACGGATCCATATCTTTGGCTAAATAATTAATAATTGCAACTTCTGTTGGATCCCCAATTATCCCTTGATCATTTTTTTCAATATCATTATTTAAAGCCATATTATATAAAAACATATTTTCTTCCATTTTATATTCATTGTTATGACTTTCTTGATCAAAATAAAGATCTTTTAGTTCCATTTTATTTTGAGTAATTGTACCCGTTTTATCAGTACAAATAATTTCCGTACTTCCTAACGTTTCAACACTAGACATTTTACGAACGATGGCTTTTTTCTTAGCTAAAGAACTCATACCTAATGATAAAATAACCGTTATTACAGCTGGTAGTCCTTCTGGTATGGCTGCTACTGCCAGAGATATTGCTAAGAGTAATGCTTCAGTAATAGGCATATTTTTTATGATACTTACAATAAACATCGCTAGTATGACAATTGATATGATGATTGTTAAAACTTTACTAATTCCATTAATTTTCTTTTGTAATGGAGTTAATTCATCTTTATGATTCGCTAAACTTCCAGCAATTAAACCAATTTCGGTATTCATTCCAGTTTCTGTTACGACGCATTCTCCTTTTCCATAGATCACATTTGTTCCAGCATAAACCATGTTTGTCCGATCGTTTAATGCGGCTTCTTTGTCTATCACATTTATGTCTTTTAAAACAGCTACTGACTCTCCGGTTAGAGATGCTTCATCTACTTTTAAAGAATTGGCAATAATTAGTCTTGCATCTGCCGATACCTTATCTCCTGCTTCTAATAAAACTATGTCGCCACGTACTAAATCTTCACTATTTAAATATATTACTTTTCCATCTCTACGTACTTTTACTTTTGTAGTTTGCATTTTTTTTAAGGCACTAATTGCTTCATCAGCTTTTAATTCTTCAGCATACCCTAAAATAGCATTAATAAATACAATTAATAAGATAATAATGCTATCTAAATAAGATTCTTTATTAATGTAAGAAATCATAAAAGATACAATTGCAGCGATTAAAAGAACAATAATCATTAAATTTTTAAATTGGCTTAAAAATTTTACTATTTTTGATTCCTTTTTTGCTTCTTTTAATTTATTAGGTCCATTTTTTGCTAATCGCTTTTTGACTTCTTCTTCGGTTAAACCAGATTCCTTTGTTTCTAATTTTGTTAATACTTCTTCTTTTTTTAAATTATAGAAATTCACACGTTCACCTCTAATAAAGACTATTTAGTCCTCTTTCTTTTTTCCTTGTCGTTCCCCCTTCAATGTCATAACAATCATTAATAATAAAGAAAGCATCTTTATCTAATTCTAATATAATTTCTTTAAACATATAATAATCTCGATTCGGAACCACGCAAAGTAAAACATCTTGTTTTTTGCTTGTGTATCCCCCTTCTGCCTTAATTCTTGTTACTCCTAGTTTTAATTCATTAATAATTATATTTTCAATTTCATCTATCTTATTACTATTTATGATAAACATTTTACTTTCCGATATTCCTATTATCATTTTATCTACTATTACACTAGAAACATATAATATAATAATTCCATATACTACTTTTGGTATTCCAAATACAATACCACCGAAGAGAATAATAAATACGTTACTTAAAATTGTAGCTCTTCCTTCTGGCATATGCATGTATTTACATATGATTTGCATAATAATATCACTACCACCCGTTGTGTATTCCATTTTGTAAACAATTCCATATGCTACACCATATAAAATACTTGTGAATACTACTGTGGTAATCATATCATCAAAGGCAAACTTGGTTGCTAGCATTTCCCCTAAAGGTGCTGTTAAAGTAATCATTATTGGATATAAAATACTTCCAAAGATACTTTTCATTGTTTTATCTTTTCCTAAAAAAATAAAACTAATTCCAATTAAAAGAATGGCAGTTACATAAATAAATATTTGATCATTCCAACCAAATAGATCATTAAAAATAATGGCTAAACTGGTTGTCCCTCCAACAATAAAATCATTGGGTTTTAAAAACACATTGTAATTTAAGCCAAGCAAGAAGGTTCCTAATATCATCAATACTAATCTTGGTATTTTGTTTTTGTCTAATACTTTTTTTAATATTTTTGGTATATCCATGTTATCCCTATCTTTCTATTAAAATAATAGCGGCAAAATTCATAAAAGTCAATAGAAAAAAGCACGCCTTTGTGCTTACTACCAATATCTTCCAAATAAATTTATGTCTATATTTAGTTGCTTTTTTATTACTCCACATTTTTCTTCTGTAGTAATATGATTTTCTTCGATTAAACAAGTATTTTTCTCGGTGTAAATAAAATCAATTACTAAAAAAGCGACTATAACAATTACGATTCCTATCAATATATCTTTCATAATTCTACCTCTATTAAAATAATAGCTTTATCTCGTTAAAAAGTCAACATAAAAGCATATGATTTTACATATATTAGATTGAGGTGAAAGAATGAACGGTAATTTTTTTGGAAATCCAACTTTTCCTACTAATACCACAAATAATAATTCGAATATGACTAGTCCTCCGGGAAATTACAGTTATACGGAAAGTCTTCCCATGGAACAAAGCTATATTGAAAATATTTTGAGACTTAATAAAGGTAAAAAAGTAAAAGCTTATTTTTCTTATCCTGATTCCACGGAATGGAGAGATAAAATCTATGATGGTGTCATTGAGGAAGCTGGGCGTGATCACTTAATTATGAGTGATCCAAAAACTGGAGACTGGTATTTGCTTCGAATGATTTATCTTGATTATGTTACATTTGAAGAAAAGATTCGTTACAATCATGATTATTCCGATAAAACGTTCTAATTAGAGCGTTTTTATTTTAAAAATAACTATCAAAATATTTTTTCTCTTCACCAAGAATACTTGATTTACCGTGACCTGGAAAGATTTTTATATCGTTTGGATATTTACTGATGTTATCTAGACTTTTTTTCATATCTGTAATACTTGATGTTTCTAAATCGCATCTGCCAATCGTATGGTAAAATAAAAAATCTCCGGTAAACATTATTTTCTCTTTTTTAAAATAAAATGTTAGAGAATCACTCGCATGACCAGGAGTTTCAATTATTTCATATTTAAATGTTTTTCTTAAAAAGCTATTATGTTTTATATGATAAAAGCTTTCTAATTCTTCTAAAGCAAGAATGTGATCAAAGTGATGATGAGTGACTAAAATTTCTTCTACTTCATAATCCTTGCAGGCTTCTTTTATAATTTCCGCTTCATCCCCTGGATCTATTATAAGACACTTATTATCTTTTTTTATAATATAACAATTCGTACGAAGACGACCTAAAACTAAATTTTCTATTTTCAATTTTATCACCGAAACAATCATAACAAAAAAGAAAGTATTTTGCAACTTTCCTTTTATTTTAATTTGTCTAATTATTAATCACAAGTACCATTATTTTTTTCATAATATTCAATAATAGCATTTAAGGCATCATCACCATTGTTATAAGAATTTATATCTATAATGTTACTAGCATTTTCGCTTATTTCAAGTTTATTATCGGTCTTTTTAACTTGGTAAGTTTCTGTTTCATTATTTAAGGTACATGTAATACTTCCCGTTACTTCTTCACTGTTTTTTCCTTTAAAAGCTGTAAAAGCGATAACTGCTACAACTAAGAAGATAAAGTATATAATGATTAACACCCCTATTATTTTTAGAATTTTAATAATAATTCCTGCTAGACGTTCTACATTACTCATTTTTTCCTCCAATATACTTTTGCTTCCTACTAATTCGTCTAAACTCACATTGAATATTTTAGCCAATTTGGAAGCATCTTCTAAACTTGGTGAAGTTTCATTACATTCCCATTTACTAATCGTTTGTCTTGTAACATTTAGTTTTTCGGCTAAACTTTCTTGAGTCATATTATTTTTCTTTCTAAGTTCACTTATTGTATTTCCAATATTCATATTTTTCTCCTTTCAAAACCATTATAGCAAAACTATAATTATTTACTATCAATTTTTGGTGGAAGTTGCGCCCTTTTTCTTAACATTATTAAATTCTTTTAATTTTTCTTTAAAGTACTTTAAAAATAAGAAAAAAATTGTTATAATTTTTATGGTGAAGAATATGTTGTGGTTATCTATTTTTTTAATTATTTTGATTATTATTTGTTTGATTGGTATTTATTATGCAATTTCATTTAATAC
>JAGHGS010000010.1 GCA_017888105.1 Bacilli bacterium | reverse complement strand
ATATTGCTATCTTCTTCTCCATTTACAGTGCAATAACTATTTTCTGTTAATTCATAATTACCAGTTGGTATAGTATCAGATGGTTCTCCGTCAACTGTTATAGCAACAATATTTAAATCTGCCAAACTATAATTAATGGTTCCATTAACTAAAGGAATACTTTGTGTTGTTCGATATTTTGCTCTTGTAAATGTCAGAATACAGGCTGAAATAATTGCCACTACCACTACTCCAATGATAATATTTCTTTTTAAACGACTTTTCTTTAATACCTCAAATTTCATAAACTCTCTCCTAACATGATGCTAGGCTTCATTTTATTAATCATAAAAATAAACTATCATGGACATATGATAAGTTTCCTAGCTTATAGTTAAATTATAAATATAGCTAGACAAAAAGTCAAGAAAAATGTAGTAATTGCGAAACTATTTTTAATTACTAAATTATATTATGAGAAAATTTTTGTGGTGAAAATAATGATATATTCAGACAGATTAAAATACTTATGCGAAAGAAATGGAATAACTCATATTACTCTTGTTAAATACTTAGAAATTTCCAAAGGAAGATTTAGCAATTATATTAATGAAAGAGAAATTATGCCATTAAAATATCTCAATGCATTATGCAATTATTTTAATGTATCTTTAGACTACATTTTTAAATTTACAGAAACATCTCATTACCTCCAACAAAAAAAAGAAATTGATAAAATTGAAACAGGTAAAAGATTAAAAGAATTTCGAAAAGAAAACAAAATAACCCAAGTAAGACTAGCAAGTGAACTTAATACGGTTCATCCTGTAATAGCAAACTATGAAAAAGGAAAATTTCTAATCGCCACCCCTTTCCTCTATACCATTTGTAAAAAATATAATATATCAGCAGATTATCTTTTAGGAAAAACAAATAATCCAAAATATTTTAATAAATAACCTTTATGGTTCTTTTTTTAGCATCAAAAAAGAAGACTAACAGCATCTTCTTTCATAAACATTTTGTACTTCATTCTCTTCGCAACAAGAATAAGTTGGTGCATAAGTATGACGATAAATATGATGATTAATAATTCTTGTATTGCAAGGAATAATATGAGGAACTTCATGACAAATATAGCGATGACATACTGTTTCTCTTGGGCATTCATAAACTGGTGGACAAACAACTCCCGGAATTGCTTCTCCCATCATATTTGGCATATACATCCCCATATTCATATCACAGCATCCAGCTTCTGGATAAGCCTCTTTATCTCCAGTTTGATATGAATAATCATAATATCCTTCTGTTTTCATTGATTCATAATCACGATTATTATTTATTTTCAAGATAATCACTTTCCCTTTCTAGTGTATCTTATGACAATTAAATAATAATGCCTAGGTGTTTATCATGATTTTTTATAACGATTAGTAAAAAAATAATTTAAAAAACACAAAACAATATTAATAAAAATCCCATAATAAACAGCACTAACCAAAATAAGAAAAGAAAGAGTAGTTAAAGTTTCATTTGGTATAATAAAAATAAGCAATACCGGAGCAAGAAGAGTAACAACAAGATTAACAATTGCTAGATAATAAATATATTTTTTAGCTTTCATATCTAGCTTATGAAAAAGAAATCGAATAAGAAAGTAAAAAAGTAAAGCCACAACCAATAATCCTAAAAAATGAACCAATAAATCCATGGCTTTACTAGTAATATTAATTCCATCAATTAAAACCATAAAAAAGGTATAAAAAACAAATTCAAAAATAGACGCTAAAACAATGATAAACTTCTTCATATCGACCTCTAAAACGGCATTTTCATATTTCCATTGCTTAATTTTTTCATCATATCTTTCATCGATTCAAATTGTTTTAACAAACGATTTACTTCCTCCACACTTCGCCCACTACCCTTAGCAATTCTCTGTTTCCTGCTTGCCTTTAAAATATCCGGATTATGTCTTTCTTGTGGCGTCATAGAACTAATAATTGCCTCAACATGAGCAATCTGTTTAGAATCAATATCAATATTATTAAGTCCCATTTTCCGAGCTCCAGGAAGCATTTTCAAAATATTTTCCAAGGGTCCTAATTTCTTAATTTGTTTAATATTCGTTAAAAAATCCTCTAAATCATATTTCCCTTTACGCATTTTAGAAACTTGATCTTTTGCATCTTCTTCACTAATTAAGCCTTCTACTTTCTCAAGCACTCCTAAAATATCTCCCATATCAAGAATTCGTTCTGCCATACGATCTGGATAAAATTCTCTCAAACCATCCATTTTTTCGGAATCACCCACAAACTTAATTGGAATATGAGTTAAATGACGAACCGATAAAGCAACACCACCTTTAGTATTACCATCAAGTTTTGTAAGAATCGTACCAGTAAGTTTAAGCTTCTCATTAAAACCAGTTATAACATTAATGGCATCTTGTCCCATCATCGCATCAATTACAAGAATTGTCTCATCAATTTTAAAGTTAGATGAAATATCTTCAAGTTCTTGCATTAATGCCTCATCAATTTGTAATCTTCCAGCGGTATCAATAATAATATAATCCAAATGATTTTCTTTTGCATAATCCATTGCCTCTCGAACAATTTCTACTGGACTAATTTTACCTTTAGTAAATACAGGTATATTTAAACCCTTACCAATCTCTACTAATTGTTCAATCGCAGCTGGACGATAAATATCACAAGCAACAAGAAGAGGTTTTTTATTATGTTTCTTTCTTAAATAATTAGCAAGTTTCCCAGCCGTTGTTGTTTTACCACTACCTTGAAGACCACATAACATTAAAACAGTCGTTCCACTATTTACTTTTAAAGGTTCATATTCCCCTCCAAGTAATTCTATCAATTCATCTTTGACAAGTTTAATAAATAACTCATCTGGCTTTAAACTTTTCCCAACATCAAGTCCCAATGCTTTTTCTTTCACACTCGCCACAAATTCTTTTACTACTTGATAATTAACATCTGCCTCTAATAATGCTAAGCGAATCTCTCTCATGGCATCGCTAATATTTTCTTCTGTAATAATACCCATTCCTCGAATATTTTTTATTGCTTTACTAATTCGATCTCCCATATATTCAAACATTTAATCACTCTCCAGTAAAAATATTTTATCATAGAAAAAGGCTAAACACAAGGTTAGCCTAAAGTAGTATTACGAATCTGATCAATAAAATCTCTCATAATCGTTAAATAATTTTCATTATTGTTGGCTTCTTCATCGGTTAATGTATACATGGTATCTACCGTAATAATATTAGCCTCATAATCATCCTCTAAAGAAGTAATAAATTCTGTTTTTTCATCCGTATCACACAAATAAATATCTGTATAATTTCCATCATCAAATTCCTCTTTTATCACTTCTTGATTCGCATCTTCATCTAAAATAACAACATCAAAACCATAATTTTTCAAAAAAGCAAGCTTCTTACTAGAAACTACTAAAGTAGGATTCCCACTACTTTTTGCTTCAGTCGCAACACTTCTTAGTTCCGCATCCATAAAAGATAATGTTTCTTCAATTTCATTATATTTTTCTTCAATCGTTTCCGTTAAAACCGTACTCGTTGTATAATCAATTAAATTATTTCGAATATTTTTAGCAAGCATTAAGAAATTATTTGGTGATAACCACAATTCTTCAATCGCATACTCAAAATTTAAACCATAAGAAACATCAATTAAAAGCAAATCTGGATTTTGATTCAAAAACTCACGAGCAAGATCCTTTTCAGAAATAAGACCATTATAAACAAACAAATACCCTTTACTATAATTTTCCTTTTGTTTATCCGTAAGTTCATAATTATTTACATCTGCTCCTCTTGGATAAATACTACTAACCTTACTCTCTTCTCCATATAAATAATTTGTCAAATATTCAATCGGATAAATCGTTGTATAAGTAGCTTTATCACTTAAATGTTCTTCTCCACACCCAGATAAACTAAGCATAAATAATCCAAATACCAAAACTTTTAAAATTTTTCTCATTAATAGTCCTCCATGACTATTAATATTTTAAAGTATTTTTTAAAATAAATCAATAGTCTATTCATCCCAATTGATTTTTGTCAAGACATAGTGACTAAAAATAGCAAAGTTAAATAATCGTCGATATGGCGATTTTTTTAAAACTTTGCTAATTTAAAAGTAAATTTAGAATCTAAAATATTCTTTTTTATATTTATT